>DASQAM010000368.1:0-12148 GCA_035635735.1 Gemmatimonadales bacterium
CGGTGAACGGCGCGATCGTCATCAATCCTTCGAGCGCGAGGTGCGGTTGCGCCGCGATGCGGTGCGCCACCACCGACGCCTCGGCCGGTTCACAGCCGCTCTTCTGCGCCTCCCCGGCCACGTTCACCTGCAGCAGCACGCGCTGCTTCCCGCCGGGCGCCGCCCCCCCCGCACGCTTGTCCAGCTCCTGCGCGAGCTCGACCGCATCCACCGAGTGGATCAGGGCGAAGCGCCCGACCACGTGCTTCGCCTTGTTGCGCTGCAGGTGCCCCACCAAGTGCCACGTCGCCCGCCGGCCGGCGGGCGTGTCGAGCTTCTCCAGCGCCGCTTGCACCCGGTTCTCCCCCACGTCGGCGAGCCCGGCGGCGAGCGCCGCCTCCACCGCGTCCAGCCCGAAGCCCTTGGTGACGGCGACGATCGTGACCGGTCCGGTTCGACCTGCCGTCGCCTGGCGCCGAGCGATCTCGGCCCGTACGTGGGCCAGCCGCTCGGGCAGGGCTGCAAAATTCATAACCGCAAAAAATAGCCCGGAGCCGGGCGTGAAACAATCGGGGGGGTCAGCCGGCTGGTGCCGTAACTCGTTCGCCGCCTTCGAGGTGCGAGATCGCGCCGGACAGGAGATCACGCACCTGGGGCGCGGTGAGGTGACGGTGCAGCAGTCCGTGACTCGCGATGGAGATCGTCGAGGTCTCTTCCGACACGACCAGCACCGTGGCATCGGTTTCTTCCGACAGCCCGAGCGCGGCGCGGTGGCGGGTGCCGAGCGATTTGTCGGCGACTTTGAACTGCGTGAGGGGCAGCACGCACCCCGCGCCGATGATGCGATCGCCGCGCACCAGCACGGCGCCGTCGTGCAGCGGGGAGTAGGGCGTGAAGATCGTGGTCAGGAGATCGGCGGAGACCTTGGCCTCCATCGGCACCCCCGACGAGATAAACTCTTCGAGACCGATGTCGCCTTCCACGGCGATGATGGCGCCCGTGCCGGCGCGCGACAGGCGATCCATGGCCTCCGCGATCTCCTCGGCCACCGACTGGCGCTCGCTCTGCGAGAAGCGACGCATCAGGCGCGACTGGCCGAGCCGCGCCAGGGCGTTCCGGAGCTCCGGCTGGAACACGACAACGGCCGCGAACGCGCCGAAGGTGAACACGTAGGAGAGCAGCGCGCTGATCATGGTGAACTTGGCGAGTAGCGCCCCGAAGTAGGCGATCGACAGGATCATCACGCCCACGACGATCGACATCGCCCGCGTCCCGACCAGGAACAGCAGGAACCGGTAGATCACGAACGCGACGAGAAGGATCTCGACCACGTCCGGCCAGAACCGGGGGATGAGGAACTGGTAGGCTTCGAGGTTCAATTTGGACTCGTCGTCGCGCCGGCCACCCGCAGCGCCTCGCGCGCGAGCGCTGCGTCGTGCACCCGGAACAGGCGGGCGCCCCGCTCCCACGCGAGGGCGCACGCCACCGCCGTCGCGCGATCGCGATCTTCGACCGGGCGCCCGGTGGCGGCCCCGAGGAATCGTTTGCGCGACGGACCCACGGCTACAGGATAGCCCAAGCCGACGACGGTTGCCAGCTCATCGAGCAGCCGAAAGTTCTGCTCCGGGGTCTTCGCGAACCCGAAACCCGGGTCCACCACGATCCGCTCCCGCGCGACGCCCCCGTCCTCAGCCCGCGCCGCCGCCGCGCCGAGCTCCGCCGCTACGTCCGCCGCCACGTGCCGATACACGGCGAGCGAGTCCATCGTGTCGGGCGTGCCGCGCATGTGCATCACGATCATCCCGGCTTGGGCGGCGCCCACGACCCCCGCGAGCGCCGCATCGAACGCGAGGCCCGACACGTCGTTCACCACCGCGGCGCCGGCGGCGAGCGCGGCACGCGCTACCGCGGCCTTGCGGGTGTCCACCGAAACAGGGCCCAGGCCCCGGCGCACAAGCTGCTCGATCACGGGGGCAACCCGCCCGATCTCTTCGTCCACCGGCACGGGCGCGGCGCCCGGGCGCGTGGACTCACCCCCGACGTCCAGCAGCTCGCACCCGTCCGCCACCAGGCGTTCCGCCTGTGCCACGGCACGGTCGACCGTCGCGAAGCGCCCGCCGTCGGAGAAAGAGTCCGGCGTCACATTGATGATGCCGATGAGGACGGGGTGATCGAGGTTGAGGACGCTGTTCTCGCCGAGCGCCCAGCGGCGCGGCGGGTCGGCGTAGCTCGCGAGGAAGCGACCCAGCTCCGGCGCCAGGCGCTCGAGGCCCGGCGGCAGGCGGTCGGGGCGCGCGAGCGGCGCGAGTCGGCTGGCGGGTGCGCCCACCAGCGCCCAGCCCTCGCCGGTGAGCACGTCGGCACCGGCCTTCGCCCCCCAACGAACCAGCGCTTCGCGCTCCGCTTCGGTGATCTCTTCCAGGAGGACGACGAGGGCCTGCATGCCGGTTGCGGCGAACCAGGCGGGCTGGGCGTCCCAGCCGCGGGCCGCGAGCGCCGCGCGCACCGCCTCGGGGGTGTGCGCAGCGAGCGGGGTGAGCTTCACCGCACGGGCCTCGCCGGCTACGACGCCCGCAGCGCGTTGACGATGTTGAGGCGCGCGGCCCGCGCCGCCGGGAGGAAGCCGCCGACCACGCCCATCACCACAGCGAAGACCAGGGCGCGCGCGATTACGCCGGGCGAGAGCGCGAACCCGAACCCAATCTCCGAGAAACTCTGGAAGTTGACGACCGAAATGCGCTCGAAGGACAGCAGTGCGGCCAGCGCGACCCCGAGCGCACCGCCGACGAGCGCGAGCATCACGGATTCGACCAGGAACGCTCCCAAGACGCTCCGTCGTCTGAACCCGAGGGCTCGGAGGGTGCCCACTTCGACCGTACGGCTCGCGACCGCTGCGTACATCGTGATCATCGCCCCGATCATGGCCCCGAAGCTGAAGATCGTGGTCACGACGATTCCGAGCGTCCGGATGAACGTAGCGAGCGTCTTCGACTGCTCTTGATAGTAATCCCGCTCGTGCTTGAGCTCGACGTACCGCATGCGGGGGTCGGCCTGGAGTCGGGCCTTGAGCTGGTCGAAGCCGCCGGGCTGGGCAAGGCGGAAGGTCAGGGAAGAATACACCGGGCGTCCGAACGCCTGCATGAACTGGTCGGCGTCACCCCAGATCTCCGAGTCGAAGGCCGTGCCGCCCGCGTCGGCGATGCCGACCACGGTCCAGCGATCGCCGCCGAAGGCGAGCTCAGCCCCGAGGGCCACGCCCTTGAATAGCGACGCGATGCCCTTCCCCACCACCACTTCGTGCGTACCGAACTGGAAGGGCCGTCCCTGGACGATATGGACCCCGGGCCGGAGCTCCAGTGCCCGGGGCGACACGCCCCGAATCGATACGTTCCCGAGTGCGTTGCTCTTCTTCTTGTAGAGGTCGATGACGAGGATCACTTCCCGCGACAGGATCGCACGACCCTCGACCCCCCGCGCCACCCCGCTCTCGGCTTCGAGCACGTCCGCCGTGGCCCGGTCGACCTGACTCGAGAGCTCGGACGTGGCCGAGCGCCTGAGCACGATCACGTTGGCGGGCGAACCTGTCTCGATGAGGGTCGCTTCCAGGCCGCGGGCGAGCATGAGAACGCCGGCGAACACGAACACCACGAGCGCCACGCCGCCGACCGTGAGCGCCGTGGTGAGGCGGCGGGCCCAGAGGCTCCGCCAGATATACGAAAACGGGATCCGCATCATGGCAGCCTATCCCACCGTCCGCAGGCCGACGACGATCGGCATGCGCATGACGCGGTTTGCAGGGATGGCCGCGGCGGCCAGCCCGGCGAGAAGGGCCGCCCCGATCCCGAGCGCCATGGTGAGGGGCGCGACGTTGATCACCGGGAAGAAGGTCGGGAGCGCCTTTGCGAATCCTTTCACGATCGGGAACGTGAGCAGCAGCCCGAGCACCCCTCCCGAGAGCGAGATCACGAGCGCTTCGCCGAGCACGAAGCCGGCGAGGTGGCGTCCCGAGAAGCCGAGCGTCTTCAGGACCGCGTACTCGCGGGTCCGCTCCCGGACCGACATGACGATCGTGTTGGCGAGGACCAGAAGGATGATCCCGACGATCACGACCGAGATCACCTGCAGCGACGTGATGATCGCCGACGACATCTGGACGAAGCTCTGCTGGAATTCGCGCTCACTCTCGGTCTTCGTCGGCGCACGCGAGTTCACGAACTGCGTGTCTACCGCCCGCGCGACCCGGGCCATGGCGTCGGACGACCCGACGCGCAGGACGTAAAAACCGGCGTCCACGGGACGTCCGGGCTCTCGCTGGCGCACCTGCTCGAAGAGATAGGCGAACTGGAAGAACATCTGGGTCTCATCCGTCGACGGGTCCCGACCGGTGTAGATCCCGCGCACCACCCACTGCCAACTTCCGGGATAAATGTCCCCTTCCATCGTGATGACGTCGCCCAGCTTGAAGCCGTGCTGCTGCGCCAGCTTGCGACCGATGACGCAGGCGTTGCGCTCCTTCTTGAACGCGGCCAGCTGGTCCGGCGGCAGCTGGAACTCGGGATAGAGATCGAAGTACGTGTCCGGGTCGACCGCGAAGCGCGGCCAGAAGTTCTTGAAATCGTTCGGGTCGCCGTAGACGCCCCCGAACCAGTTGGCCCACGACACGGCCGTGACCCCCGGCACCCTGGCAATCTCGTTCCGATAGGGGAGCGGGATCGGGAAGATCAGCGATACCCGGTGACGGGTGATCATGCGGTTCGCCGCCGCTCCCGTGACGCCCGCGTTCCAGGCGCCCACGATGGTGCGGATCAAGCCGAACGCCATCACCGCCGTCGCGATCCCGACAATGGTGAGCGCCGTGCGGAGCCGATGCCGGAACAGGTTCTTGAACACGAGTCGCAGGAGTTTCACGGCTGGGCCCTCATTGCAGTTCGCCCTTGTCCAAGTGGCGCACGAGGTGCGCGCGCTCGGCGGCGTGCGGGTCGTGCGTCACCATCACGATGGTCTTCTTGAATTCCTTGTTCAGCCGCTCGAGCAGCGTGAGCACCTCTTCGGCGGATTTGCGGTCGAGGTCCCCCGTCGGCTCGTCGGCCACGAGGATCGTGGGATCGGTGGCGATGGCCCGCGCGATCGCCACCCGCTGCTCCTGCCCGCCCGAGAGCTGGCGCGGATAGTGGCGCATCCGGTCGGCGAGGCCGACCAGCGTGAGCGCCGTCTCGACGTGCTTCTTCCGCTCGGCCTTGGAGAGCGGCGCCAGGAGCAGCGGCAGCTCGACGTTCTCAAAGGCCGTGAGCACCGGCAGCAGGTTGTAGAACTGGAACACGAACCCGATGTGGGTGGCACGCCAGCGAGCAGCCTCTGATTCGCTCAGTTTGGTGACGTCCGTGCCCGCGACCGCCACCGATCCCGCGTCGGGGCGATCGATGCCGGCAATCAAGTTCAGCAGCGTGGTCTTGCCCGACCCCGACGGGCCCATCAGGCCCAGGAATTCTCCCTCGGGGACATCGAGCGAGATGTCGTGCAGCACGGGAATCGCCATGCTGTCCCGACGATAGGACTTCGACACACCGCGAACCTGGACGATCGGGTTGGGCATAGGCTCCTCTACTGCACGGTGACTTTGGCGCCGCCACGCAGGCGGGCGCCGACGCTGTCGACTACCTGAACGCCGGGATGCAATCCCTCACGGATGGCCACTGACGACCCGACCTGCCGACCGACGACGACCGGCACCTCCACCGCGCGGCCCCGCTCCACAACGAAGACGACGCTGCGGCCGTTTCGCTCGACCACGGCGGTGCCCGAGACCACGAGGACAGGCTGAGTGTCCACCGCCACCCGCGACGGGCGCGGCAGGAAGTGGACCTTGGCGCTCATCTCCGGCAACACGCGCGCGTCATAGGAGCGGAAGGCGACCTTGACCTGCACCGTCGCCTTCGCACGGTCGGCTGTCGGGACGATTCTCGCCACCACGGCCGGGTAGCGCACATCGGGATACGCGTCCAGCACAATCTCGCACGGCTGGTCAAGGCTGATGGCCTCGAGGTTCGACTCCGCCACATCCGCCTCCACCTGGAGGGAGCGCAGATCGGCAATAGTGACCACCGCGCTCTTGGAGAAGGCACTCCCGGCGAGCGGCGCGACCACCTCGCCCACGTCGGCGTTCTTCGTCAGTACCGTGCCGTCGAAGGGCGCGCGGATGACGGTGTTTTCCAACGCCACCTGCGCCGACTGAAGCGCCGCCTGGGCGACGGCGATGCTGGCCTTCACGCGCTGGTAGCGCGCTTCGGCGGCGTCGTAACTTGCCTGGGAGGTGGAGTTGCTGTCCATCAGCATGCTCTCGCGCGCCAGCGCCCGCTCGGCGTCGCGCAGGTCGGCGCGGCTCAAGTCGAGATTGGCCTGGGCCTCCGCCACCTGGGCCCGGACGTCGGCGTCCTCGATGCGAGCGACCACTTGTCCCACGCGCACCGGGTCGCCTTCGACCACGCCGAGGTAGACGAGCCGGCCGGTGCCCTTGGAGGCGACGGCAGCCTTGCGCTGAGCGACCACGTAGCCGCTGGCGATCAGCACCGCCCCCGACCGCATCGGGGACACCATAGTCGCGGGCGTCAGCCGAACAGGGACAGCAGAGCCGAGGGCCCCGCTGGTCGCCAACAGGACGGCCGCCAGGAGGACGAGACCCGCGACAGGCAGGCCGATCACCAACCAGCGTCGCGCGCCGGGGGTCGGGGCCACCGGGTCAGCAGCGCGGTCAATCCGCAGCGCGGAGAGGTCCGCGTTCTTCGCTTCCATGGCCCTCAATCCTAACACCTACCGCAACTGTTCGATTTTTCGTGCCTTGGAGCCGGCGCCGGCCTCACGCGCCGGCGGGCTCCGGGGGCGGGCTGCCCAGCACCGGCCCGCGCGCGGCCGGCGTCTTCTCGCGCGTGGTCGCCTCGGCCGACGGTGCGGCGGGTGCGGCGGGGGGCGGCGGCACCGGGGGCAAAGGCTTGCCGGCCACGACCATCTCGACCTCTTCGCGGTCGAGCGTCTCGCGCTCGAGCAAGGCGGCGGCGAGGCGGTCGAGCGCATCGCGGCGATCGAGCAGCACCGCCTTGGCGCGCTCGTAGGCATCGCCCAGGATGCGCTTCACCTCCGTATCCACCAGCTCCGCTGTGCGCTCCGAGATCTCCCGTCGCTGGACCACTTCGCGACCCAGGAAGATCTCCGCCTCCCGGTCGCCGATCGCAATCGGTCCGATCGTGTCGCTCATCCCGTATTGCGTCACCATGCGACGCGCCACGTCGGTCGCGTGCTGGATGTCCTGCGCCGCGCCGGTCGTGACTTTCTCCGGACCGAACACGAGCTCCTCCGCGACGCGTCCCCCATAGGCCATCGCGAGGCGCGATAGGATGGACTGCTTGGTGTACTTGTGGAGCTCCTCCTCGGCGAGGTACGCCGTAATACCGAGCGCGCGGCCGCGCGGAATGATCGTGACCTTGTGCAGGGGATCCGAACCCGGGACGCTCAGCGACACCAGGGCGTGTCCCGCCTCGTGGTAAGCGATGAGGCGGCGCTCCTC
This sequence comes from Gemmatimonadales bacterium, assembly GCA_035635735.1. Taxonomy (GTDB): domain Bacteria; phylum Gemmatimonadota; class Gemmatimonadetes; order Gemmatimonadales; family GWC2-71-9; genus AG41. Next base: position 7,538 of record DASQAM010000368.1, read on the forward strand.
GTCGGACAGGACCCGACTGCGGCGCTCGAGGCCGAGCATCACCTTGTCCTTTGCGTCCTCGAGGTCCCGCATGTCCACGACGGCCTTGTTGCGGCGTGCGGCGAGCAGCGCGGCTTCGTTCACGATGTTCGCAAGCTCGGCGCCGGCCAGGCCGGCCGTGCCGCGCGCGATGCGCTCCAAGTCCACGCCCGGCGCGAGCGGAATCTTGCGGGTGTGCACACGCAGGATCTGCTCCCGCCCCTTCACGTCCGGCATGTCGACCACGATTTGGCGGTCGAAGCGCCCCGGCCGCAACAGCGCCGGGTCGAGGATGTCGGGCCGGTTAGTGGCGGCGAGGAGGATGACCCCGTCGTTCGACTCGAAGCCGTCCATCTCGACCAGCAGCTGATTGAGGGTCTGCTCGCGCTCGTCGTGCCCGCCGCCGAGCCCCGCCCCGCGGTGCCGCCCCACGGCGTCGATCTCGTCGATGAAGATGATGCAGGGCGCGTGCGCCTTGCCCTGCTCGAACAGGTCGCGCACCCGCGAGGCGCCCACGCCCACGAACATCTCCACGAAGTCCGACCCCGACATCGAGAAGAACGGCCGGCCCGCTTCGCCCGCTACCGCCTTGGCGAGCAGCGTCTTCCCCGTGCCCGGCGGGCCGACGAGCAGCGCGCCCTTGGGCAGCCGCCCGCCCAGCCGCTGGAACTTCTGGGGGTCTTTCAGGAAGTCGATGATCTCTTCGAGCTCCTGCTTCGCTTCGTCCGCACCGGCGACGTCGGCGAACGTCACCTTGGGTGTGTCGCCCGCGAGCAGCTTCGCCTTCGACTTGCCGAACGCGAAAGCGCGGTTGCCCCCCTGCTGCATCTGGCGCAGCATGAAGATCAGCAGGCCGAAAATGAGCAGGTACGGCAGGAAGCTGAAGAGGAACACGCCGAACGACTGCTTCTCCTCGCGCGCCCGCACGTCGACGCCCTTCGTGCGCAGCGTGCCGACCCAGGTGTCGTTCGACTCGAACGGCAGGAGGCTCGTGAAGTGGTCGAAGTTCCGCCCGCGGACCGGCACGGGGGTCTTGAAGCTCCCCTTCACCTGCTGCCGCTCAGTGATCTCGACGGTGTCGACGTTGCCCTTGTCGAGCTGCTCGGTGAACTGGGTGTAGGAGATGTCCACCGTCTCCGGCCGCCGGTTCGCGGCGAACTGAACCAGCGCGATGGAGCCCACGATCAGCAGCGCCCAGAACGAGAGCGTGCGGAGCGTGCGGGCCCAGCTGAATTCGCGCGGCGGCGGTATACGGTTGGCCATCAGGTCAGACTCGCTACGTACGGCAGGTGTCGGAAGTTTTCGGCGTGATCGAGCCCGTACCCCACGAGGAACACTCGCGGCGCATCGAACCCGACGAACGCCGGCTCGAGCTCGAGACGCTCGGCCAGATGCTTATGCAACAACGCACAGATCTCCAGGCTCCGCGGTGCGCGCTCGCGCAGGAGCGCCACCAGCCGGTTGAGGGTCTTCCCCGTATCGACGATATCCTCCACCAGGAGGATGTGCTTCCCCCGTAACTCGGTTTCCGGATCGTACAGCAGCCGGACGTTCCCACTCGAAATCGTGTCGGCGCCGTAGCTCGCCGCCACCAGGAAGTCCACCTGGAGCGGCCGCTCGATGCGACGCACGAGATCGCTCAGGAAAATGAAGCTTCCCTTGAGGAGACCGAGCACCAGCAGCTCACCGTCGGGGTACGCCGCGGTGATCTCCTGGCCGAGCTCGCGGACCCGACGCGCGATCGTCTCCTCGTCGAAGACGATCCGCTTGAGCTCACGCCCCCCGGTCTGCTTGAGGCCCGACGTGCTTGGTAACATCCACCCGTACCGCCCGGGTTCCGGGCCGCGGGAGATCGTCAGCACTCCGGCAGATTCCGGGGACCCACAGAATGGTTTCGCCGCGGGCGACGACCGGGTAGCCGGGCCGGTCGCTGCGCGGCACGCGCGCGTCCATCAACATCCGCCGCAACGGCCGCCGCCCGATGCCGCCCAGAGGCACCAGCCGGTCGCCCGGACGCGGCGGGCGCACCTCCCAGTTGGCTCCCGCGATCCAGGTCGTCCACTCCGCCCGCGGGAGCCGGGCCGGCGCCGGATCGGGCGTCCACGCCACCCGGAACTCCCCGAACACCGCGCTGCCCCGCTCCCCCGTCGGGACGACTTCGACCGCAGGGTCCCCGACCGCGCGGGTCACCCGCAAGCGATCGAACGCCACCTCGGCCATCCAGCTGTCCCCGAGCGACAGCCGCCGCCCGGAGGGCCGGCGCGTCAACTCGACCAGCTGGCGCGCGCGCCGCACGCCCAGCACGAGACCGCTGCGCCGCGCCGCGGCCCGCAACAGCGCCGCCGACAGGACGTCATCATAGCGGGCCAGCCCCCCCCGGGCAACTTCGATGCGCTGTGGCTCGATGCGCAGTCCGAGATCGGGCAGGTGGTCGAGCACGCCGTCCCAGGCGCGCCGCTCGCGCGCGGCCGCTCGCCCGGCGCGCAACACGTCGTGGCCCACGCGAGCCCCGAGGCGCTCGCCGACGAGCGGCAGGAGGACGGTACGCACCCAGCTGCGCAAATGTCGCGGATCGCGGTTCGCGGGATCGTCGTGCACGGGGAGGCCCACCTCGGTGACGTGCGCCACGAGCCGCGTCTTCGTGAAGGGGAGCAGCGGCCGCACGAGCCCGCCGCGCCCGCGCGCGGGAATACCGGCGAGGCCCGCCGGCGCGCTCCCTTTCAGGAGCCGGAGCAGAATGGTCTCCACCTGGTCGTCCCGGTGATGCGCGGTCACCAGGTAGCGCGCACCGTGACGCCGCTGCACCTCGCCCAGCCACGCGTAGCGCGCCCGTCGGGCGACGGTCTCCGTAGCGTCGGGACCGAGGCTCAGCTCACCGACCTCGAACGGCAGCTCGTAGCGCTCCGCCAGCTCGCCGACCGCCCGTGCGACCGTCCCGCTGTCCGACCGAATGCCGTGATCGACGTGCGCCACCACAAGCGAGAGGCCGAGCTCAGGGGTGAGGGTGTGCAGCAGGTCCAGCAACGCCACAGAGTCGGCACCGCCGGAGACCGCCACCAGCGCGACCCCGGGCTCCCCGAGAAGGCGGGTACGTGCGAGGTGGGTGCGGAGGTGCGACAGCAGCGACGTCATGCTGTAGTATAAATGATTGGCGGGGCGGCTGCGGGCACTGCCTTGCCCGCCGCTCCGACGCGGCCGTAAATATGGTGCCATGCCAATCCTGCAGCCCGACCAGATCTATCAGCTGCTGCGCAACTTGACCTCCCCGGTCGTGGCGATCACGTCCGAGCGCGGCGGGAAGCGCAACGGCATGATCGCCGACAGCGCGGTCCGCGCGTCGATCGTGCCCGCGATTCCGCGCGTGTCGGTCTACATCCACAAGTTCAACTACAGCCACGACCTGATCTTCGAGTCCGGCCGCTACGTCCTGCACCTGTTGCGCGACGACCAGTTCGAGCTGATCCACCGCCTCGGGTTCACGAGCGGGCGCGCGCGTGACAAGCTGGCCGGCGTCCCGCACCGCACCGGCACGCTGGGCGTGCCGGTGCTCGACGACTGCTACGCGCACTTCGAGTGCCGCGTGGCAAACGTGATGGACACGGGGAGTTCGACCTGTTTCCTCGGGGACGTCGTGGCCGTGGGTCACGGCGCCGCGGATCGCCCGAGTGGAACGGTGATGACGGCGGCCCATTTCCGCGCCAACATGCCGGCCGAGTGGCGGGGCGAGTACGAAGCGTTGCTGCGCGCCGCGCAGGCCTACGCCGCGGAGCGCTCACGGGACATTCGGCCGGTGGTCTGGAGGGGGCTCCAAGTCCTCGGGTGAGTCGATAGGGCGCGCCGCCCGACTTGCGGCCTACGAGCGGGGGGTTCTTCGTGAAGGTACGAACACCACCCCTCACTTCTGCTGCGAGGCGATCATGCGAGCCATCGGAATTGCGCTGGGGATCCTGAGCGTCTGCCGAGCGTCTGCCGCGGGCCAGGTGTACTCCCCCAAGACCGGCGTTGGAATGGCCTTCACTGTCGCAAGCCCCGCCGGACAGCTCGCCGGCTTCTTGAACGTGTTCGTTCCCCTGAACCTCGGCCGTCACGTCCGGCTCGAGCCGCAAATCGGGTGGCGGTCCAGCTCGTTTCACGAAGTCGCGAGCGATCCCACGGCCCCCGCGAACAACCTGTCGGGATCGACCCGGGTGCTGCTGATCGGGGTCGGCGTGCTCGGGACGCAGCAGCCGGGTGATGGGGCGACCATCCTGTACTACGGGCCGCGCATCGGCCTCGCGTGGACGCGAGCCAATATCACCGACGGATCGTCGGCTTCCTCGCTCACGGAGACGCAGAGCAGCTGGTACGGCAGCGTGGTGGTGGGCGGCGAGCATCTCTTCTCGCATCTGAGCATCGGCGGCGAGGTCGGGTTCGGCTACCTCCACACCGGGACGCCCCAATGGACTCAAAGCGGCCCCGCGACGTTCACCGCCGCGGATACGCAAGGGCATGACCTGGGGACGAACGCGACGGCGCTGGTGCGGTGGTATTTCGGAAGCTGATATGCACCGCCGCGGGATGTTCGGTCTCGTCGTAAGCCTCTTCGCCGTCTTC
>DASQAM010000369.1:0-3343 GCA_035635735.1 Gemmatimonadales bacterium
GCCACAGCTTCACCAGCCCAGCGTGGAGTCGGCCCGACACGTCCGTCCTCGTCGGGGGACAGCAGGTTGCTACATCTTGAGGACGAACCCGGCCATATAAAGGATAGCCACAATGGTCTTTGCGTCTCGCACTTCGCCGTCTCGAATGCGGGCCAGGACCTGCGACAAGGGCTGTGGCACGACCTCGATGAACTCGTCGCGCTCGCGCGACGGTTCCCCCGGGGTGAGCCCGCTCGCACAATAGAGGTGGATCACCTCATCAGTGAAGCCGGGCGTGGTCCAGATGGAGGTCAGCCGCTGCAGGCGGCCGGCGGTGACCCCCGCCTCTTCGAGCAGTTCGCGACGGGCGCACGCCTCGGGATCTTCGCCGGGGTCGAGCGTGCCCGCCGGGATCTCCCACAGCGGACCGCCCGCGGCATACCGGAACTGACGGATCAGGAGGATCGTGGGATCGGGATCCCCTTGTGGGTCGGAGGCGCACGGCACGATCGCGGCGGCGCCCGGATGGCGGATGATCTCCAACTCCCCCGTGGAGCCGTCGGGGAATCGCACCGTGTCAACGTCGACCCGCACGACTCGGCCGGTGTAGACCCGGCGGCTCTCGAGCTGCATGGGCACCCTCAGCGGTTGAAGACCCAGGTGACGGGGACTTTGAACCCTTCGGCGAGGAAGTAGGCGGCGTTGCGCCGCGGGTTCGATCGGATGGGGGAATTGGGGGCTGGCGATGTGAACGGCTGGAGTCCCAGCCGGGTGGCGATGATCCGGAGGCGCAGCATGTGAAAACCGTCGGACACGAGCAGGACGCGGCGATTGTCCTTCCCCGAAAACCACTGGGCCACGCCTGCGAGCGAGGCCGACGTGCTCGCCGCTGCCGGCAGCCCGACGACCGCTCCCTCGGGCAGTCCGGCCTTGAGGAGGTAGCGGCGTCCGACTTCCGATTCGCTCACCGTGTCGCCCGATCCGACGCCACCCGTCACCAGGACCACGGGCGCGAGTCCCCGTTGGTACAAGGCGGCCGCGTGGTCGAGCCGTGCGCGGAACACGGGCGAGGGTCGGCCGTTGTATTGCGCGGCGCCGAGGACGGCGATCGCATCGGAGGAGCGCGCCTCATCGTGGGCGCCCGCGAGCGCCACGGCGACCACGACGGCCGCCCAGCCGAAGGTGAGCGCGATCATCAGCGTCACCGTCGCGACGACCTTGCGACGTAGGGTCCAGAAGGGCATGAGGGAAAGACAACAAGGGAAGGCGGTGGAGGGAAGGGGGCTAAAGGCTCAGCCAGTAGTTGAACTTCACCAAGAGCACGTTGGTCGGGGGATCGAGAAACATCTCGTGACCGACATAATGTCCGAGGTCGAGCGTGGGGTCGAGCAGATTGCCGGAGCGCGACTGGCTCCAGACGAAGAACAGGGTGGAGCCGGGCCGGTACTCCCACCGCAACACCGCGTTCGAGCGGAAGGAGCGCACACGACTGTCGGGGTTCGAGAATTTGAAGCTGTCGGTCGGCGCGACTGCCGGGTGCACGGTGTACACGCCCGTGCCAGGGTCATAGTTAATGGTCGAGCCGTTATCCCGCCCGTATACGTTGAAAGTGAATGTACGAGGCGTCTTGAGCTCCTTGAAGTTCGTGTAGCGTCCCGCGAAGGTGAAAGGCTGCGCGTACACCTGGAAGCTGAGTTGGACTGAAAGTGAGGTTCAGGCGGGTCGTCAAGTCGAGTTGGCGCTGGCTGAGTTCTCCGAAGACGTAGCGGGCGAGGTAGGTCGCAGTGGCCGCCGCGTCGTCTTGCGACGTGATGAACTGCGCAGCGGTGAAGCCTCTGACATAGCTCGGCCCGAGCTGGAGCGACACCGCCGCGCTGGGACGCAGGTTGACCACCGGGTTCAAGGTGAAGGACCAGGTGCCGCCGGCGTCACGGAGGTACTGAGTGTTCAGACTACCGTTGACGGGTTGGCGATTGTCTGACGTGATGGTCGCGCCGGCCTGCCACTGCGCGGGCGCCACGGCGGCCGGCCCGCCGCGCGTGAGCCGGTCATCTATCCCCCGCTGCTGCTGATACACGAAGACGTTGACGCTCCAGTAATTCAGGAGCTGGCCGAACAGGTTGATGTCGCGTCCGAGCTGGATGCGGTCTCCACCGTAGTTCCAAGCAAAGGCGAGCGGATCCACGCCGATGCTCGCCTGCCGGAACACGCGGCCAGGCGTGGTCCAGCGATGGCCCACGAACAGGTCTCCCGCGGTACGATCGGTACGGCGTTGGAAGCCTAGGTCGTTGACCTCGAAGCCGGGGGTCGTGGTGCTCAGCGCGAATCCCCAATTGGAGTTGCCGCCTTCCTTGTTGATGGAGAAGTCTGCACCGACGCCGGAGAGCGAAGTGCGGCGTGGATCGTAGCGCCGGCTCAGGTACGCCGCATCCGGCCGCTGGTAATACCGAGTCGGCTGTTCTTGGGTGAGCCGCATGGCCAGAGTGTCGCCGGTGACGTGCGAGGCCCCCAGGGAGGCGTACACGGAGTAGGCGTTGTTGGCCCAGCGGTGGTAGAAGTCCGCGGCCCCGACGTATCCCCCGCCCCGGAGAGAATCGAGCGAGGCGCTGCTATTGCGGCGGTCGACACCCGTCGCGAGGAAGCCGAACCCCGTGTGGCCCCCGATCTCGCGCCGTACCCGCCCCACGACGTAATTCGTGAGCGGTTCGACGTCCTCGTGCCACCCGGAGCCGCCTGACACGAAGCTCGCCTGTTCCCGCGCCGTCACTGCGTCCAGCACGCCGAGCGACCACCCGCCCGGCGTCTTACCGGTCAGCTTCGCGGCCCCGAGGATGCTGGTGTTCGTCGGCAGATCAATGAACCCGCCTGGCGGCGCCTCCGGTTCGAGCGAGGGGGAACGGCCGACGCGGCGCGAATAAAAGTACTGCGGCGTGTTCCCGAATTGGATGTATGGACCAGTGCCGCCGAAATCGAAGATGCTCGCGCCTTCCACGAAGAACGGCCGCCGCTCCTGGAGGAACTGCTCCACGGTCGTGAGGTTGACGAACGCGGGATCCGATTCCACCTGGCCGAAATCGGGGTTCACCGCGGCATCGAGTGTGAGGTTGGAGGTCACGCCGTATTTCACGTCGAGCCCAGCGCCGCCGAAATACGAGTGCCCGCGGTCGAACGGGCTGCCGAAAACGGGGCGGTCGTATGTCCCGCGGCCGAGGGCGTAGGGCAGAACCTCGAGGCGCTTGGGCGCCGGGATGGCTCGCAGGCCCACCAGATGGCCGAAGCGTGACGAGTATCCGGTCTCGGTCTTCCGCTGGAACGCCCACTGGCTGCGCTCGTTCTTGCGGAACACCCAGCGGAAGAAGTTTAT
>DASQAM010000370.1:0-1690 GCA_035635735.1 Gemmatimonadales bacterium
GAGAACGTCTATCCCGGCGAAATCGAGAAGATGCTCGAGCGTCACCCCGCTGTGCTGCAGGCCGCCGTCGTGGCGGTGCCCGATGAGATCAAGGGCGAGATCCCGATCGCGTTCGTGGTGCTGAAGGAGCGCAGTGTGTCGCCCGAGGAACTCAAGCGCTTCGCGCTCGAGTCGGGGCCTGCCTACAGTCATCCGCGCGCGTTCGTGGTGGTGGACGAATTGCCCGTGGCTACCACGCACAAGCTGGACAAGCGCCCGCTGCAGGCGCTTGCGCTCGAGGCCGCCAAGGCTCTCAAACGCTGACGGCCTAAGCTTCCTTGGTCCCGTACGTGCCGCGGCCGATCGCGACCAGGCGGTCCTGATCGTCCAGGACATCGATGTCGACGACGCCGACGGTTCGGCCGGCCCGCCGCACGCGCGCCTGCGCGCGCAGCTTGGTGTCCGAGGCAGGCCGCAGGTAGTCGATGCGGATATTGATGGTCGGGACGCCGTAGCCGAGCATGGCCCACAGCGCGTAGTCGCCGGCAATGTCGATGAGGCTCGCGATCGCACCGCCGTGATACTGGCGCGTGCCGGGCGAGCGCTCCACGGACGCCGTGTAGCCCATCACGATTTCCACCTCGCCCTTGGTACGCTCGAGGCGGGTGCAGGACAGATCGAAGAGTTGCTGGAACGGCGACTTCTTGAGGAGCTCGGTCAAGGTCGATTCAGCTTCGCTCATCCGCGCCTCCCCCGCCGCTGCGCTCCAAACAATCTAGCCGGTTCATAACCGGATCGCTACTGCCTGAAACCGCGGCGCTCGCAAGACCTGCGTCTGCCCGCATGCTTTTGGCGTCGACTCTCATGCTGAGGCCACGGGCCGAGTACCTAAGATGGCAGCGGGTCTTGTCAGGCGCGGCGCGGTTGCGGCGAGACACACGTCAGGGGGTTGTATGGGGAAGCAGCTTGCGTTGGGCTGGATCGCGGGCGCGCTCCTGGTCGCGGCACTCGCCACGCAGCCGGCCGCGGCGCAATCGACGGCGAGGGGCGTCGGCGCATCGAGCAGCGACGCGCTCGAGGAAGTCCTGGTCACCGCGACCAAGCGCACCGAATCCATTCAGGACGTGCCGGTGAGCATAACCGCGTTCTCGGCCCTCCAATTGGAGTCCAAGGGCGTCGAGCAATTCTTTGACTACGGAACCGCCATACCGAATCTGTCGTTCGGCATTGGCGCCTCCGACGGCACGCTCTCCGGCCGGGGAATTGCGCTACGGGGTATCGAGGGCTCGAACACGACCGGCTTCTACATCGACGATACCCCGGTGCTCGAGACGCTCGACCCGCACATCGTCGACATTGCGCGCATCGAGGTGCTGCGGGGTCCCCAGGGCACTCTCTATGGCGCGGAGTCGATGGGCGGCACGGTGCGCCTCATCACCGAGCAGCCGAGCTTCAAGGCGCTCGATGGACAGGTGCACGTCCTTGGCTCGGGCACCGACCATGGCTCCTTCAATCAGCTCGCGGAAGGGGTCGTCAACGTTCCGCTCGTGCCGGACACCCTCGCCCTGCGAGCCAGCGCGTTCTATGAGTTCGACGACGGCTACTTCGACAAGGGCTTGGGGGCGGAAACCGCGCCACCTACCTCCACCCTCACGCACCTCGGCAGCATGAAGTACTACGGCGGACAGATCGCGCTGCGCTTCGAGCCGGT
>DASQAM010000371.1:0-11599 GCA_035635735.1 Gemmatimonadales bacterium
TGGGATGTGACGCGCGGCGGCCGGACGTGTGGTCGCGCGGGAGCCACAGAATCACCAGGTCCGGGAAACGGTTCTGCCGGTCCCAGCTCGCCACCGAGTCGGCGAACAGCCGCGCGCGCGTCGTGTCAGCGATGGCGAGCATGAACCCGGGGTAGTTCGTCGCTGTGACGTTCTTCAAGCCCGGGATGTTGGTGCGCACCGGGCGAGTGAGGGTCGAGTCGGAGTCGTCTGACTCGGTCATCTCACCGAAGTTCACCACCGCAAGCCCTTTCCGCTGCGCGGCGTCCCATAGGTAGGTCCCGCCCGGATTGGCGAGGTCCTCGCCGCTCGTCAGATCCCACTCGCGCCGATCCGAATAGATCTGGGGCCACGTCTTCTCGTTGTAGTCGCTCGCATATCCCCGGTCGGTCCACTCGTGGCCGTCGGCCGAGACCTCGCCGTTCACGTAGAAGTTGTCGAACAGCACCCAGCGAGCGGCGATCGCGTGGGCGTTGGGCGTCACGGCGTTGTCGAAGATCGCGAGGCGCGCGTCGCCGTTGCCGCGCGCGACGTCGCCCAACACCTGATCGTACGTGCGGTTCTCCCGGATGATATAGACCACGTGCTTGAGCTCGGGCGGACGGTCGGAGGGTCGGACCGTCGGACGGAGCCGCGCATTGGAAAACGGACTCAGGGCGTACACCTGGCCCGTGTAACGCCGGAGCGCCGCCGAGTCTGGGACCGGGATGATGGACACCGAACCCGTGATGGTGTTGCCGATGTACGTTCCGTCGGCATTCGCGCCCGAGCCGTTGCCCTTGCCGTTCGCCACGTAGAGCGTGCGCCCGTCCGCCGAAGCGGCGACCGCGCTGGGATACCACCCGGCGGGGATGAGGCCGGCGACGCGCATTTCCTTCGCGCCGAGGCGCACCACGGCCACCGCGTTACTCCCTGCCATGGCGACGTACAGGGTGCGCCCGTCGGGAGACAGGGCGAGCGCGTTGGGGTCGCTCCCCGGAGGTGCATGCGGCGCGAGTGCGACCGTCAGCTGCTCGCGCACCTGGCCCGTCGCGAGATCCACGCGCGCCACCCCGTTCGCGCCCGCGAGCGCGACGAGCAGCTCCGAGCCGCGCAGGGCCAGGGCGGAGGGATGGGGCCCGACGAAGACAGCGGACCGGGAGACGGGCGGACTGACGGAGAGGTCGATGACGGACAAGGTCGAGTCGCCCCAGTTGCTGACGTAGAGCGTGCTACCGTTTGCGACGGCGGTGTAGGGGCGGTGACCCACGGCCACTGCCCCACGCCGCCCCAGCGTGGCGGCGTCGATGAAGTAGACCGAATCGCTCAGGTTGCCGACCACCGCCACCAGACCCTGCCGCGGCAGGAGCACGAGGCCGGCGGTGTAGAGCTTCGCGCCGGAATCGGCGAGCGCCACGCTGTCCCTGTTCCACGACGCGCCGCCCTGCCACGCGAAGCGATACACCCGGTTGGTCGCGCCGCCGCTCGCCCACACGGTGTCGCGCCAGTCCCGACCTGTGCGCGCCAGGCCGAGCCACGCCGCCGGCAGCGTCACGTGCCACACGACGTGAGCCCGCACGGGGTCGATGCGCATCAGACCGTTCTCGCCGTAGCCGTCGTTGGTGACGATGACAGACCCATCGGAGAGCGTCACCAGGTTCAAGGGCAGCGTGCCGACCGGGACGACACGCCCGGCCGGACGGATCCGCCAGCCGGAGGGAAGCAAGGTGGACCCGTCCGGCAACGAGCCCGGGACGAGACGCGTGGCGAGGAGCGCGGCGCCGGCGAGGACCGGGAGCGCGAGCGGGGAGCGCTTGAGCATGGGCCGGAATATGGCCGCTCGCGGGAGCGCTGGCATCCCCTTAGCCTTAGGCGCGATGACCGGGCTGATCTTTCATCTGATCCCGCATACCCACTGGGACCGTGAGTGGTATCTGCCGCGCGCCGCGCTGCAGGCCCGGCTGGTGGCCGTCACGGGCGATCTCATCGAGCGGCTGCAGACACAGCCGGCCTACCGCAGCTTTCTGCTCGACGGGCAGACGGTGCTGGTCGAGGACTACCTGCGGGCCTGCCCCGATCGTGAAGGCGACGTGCGGACGCTCGTGAAGACGGGGCGGCTACAGGTGGGGCCGTGGTACGTGCTCCCCGACGAGCAGATCCCGTCGGGCGAAGGGCTGGTGCGGAATCTGCTGCTCGGGGCCGCCGACGCGGAGCGGTTGGGCGGGCGGCTCGACGTGCTGTACTCGCCCGACGCCTTCGGGCATCCCGCGGCATGGCCGACGCTGGCGCGGGAGTTCGGGATCCGGTACGGCGTGGTATGGCGCGGCTTGGGGGGCGAGACCGGGCAGGAGCGCGATCTCTACCGCTGGCGCGGGCTCGACGACAAGGAGGTCCTGCTGTTGCACTTGCCCCGAGCGGGGTACGAGATCGGGGCCGCGCTCCCCGCCGACGCCGAGCGCCTGTTCGCGGCCTGGGCGCCGGTGCGCGGTGTGCTGGTGCAACGCGCGACCGGCAAGCATGTCCCCGTCTTCATTGGCGCCGATCACCACGGCGCGCATCCGGACGTGCCGCGGCTCCGCGACCTCCTCGCCGAGCTCGACCCGCAGAGCGCGTTCCGCGTGTCCCGACTCGACGAATTCTTTCAGGCCGCCGCGGACGGCGCGAAGCCGGCGCCCCTCGCGGGTGAGCTGCGCTGGTCCTATCGCTATGCGTGGACGCTCCAGGGCGTGCACGGGACGCGGGCGCCGCTCAAACGACGGTATACAGCGGCCGAGCTGGCGCTCGCGCGCGTGGCCGAACCGCTCGCGGCGCTGGCGCGGCGCGCGGGCGGGCGCGACCGCCGGCCGGTGCTCGAGCTCGCGTGGCGTGCGTTGGTGCGCTGCCAGTTCCATGATGCCATCGCGGGCTGCGCGGCCGATGACGTCGCGCGCGCGGTCGAGTCGCGCCTCACGAGCGTCGAGGCGCTGTCGGGGGAGGTGGTGCGGGGCAGTGTGCACGACCTCGTGCACCACGACCCCGATGCGGCGCGCGGCCGCGCGGCGTCGCCGTCGCCGACGCTCGTGATCTGGAATCCCGCGGCGCGTCCCCGCCGCGGGGTGATGATCGCCGACGTCACGCTGTTCCGGCGCGACGTACTGGTCGGCCCGCGCGGGGATCGGGTCCCGCGGGAGGGGCAGGGTTACCGGCCGTTCGCGCTCGCGACCTCGGATGGCCACACCGTTCCGGTGCAGCTGCTCGACCGTCGGATCGGGACGGAACGGTTGGACGCGGCGCACCACTACCCGGACCAAGACGAGGTGGACGAGGTGCGCATCGCGTTCCGGTCGCCGACGGTGCCGGGGCTGGGATTGGCCAGCGCCGGCCTGGCGGCAGGTGCCACGGGAGCGCGCGGTACTCGACCTCCCGGCGAAGGCGCGCTTGTGAAGGGACGCTCGCTGGTCAACCATTGGATCGAGGTCGCGATCGAGCCCACCGGGGCCCTCACGCTGCACGACCGGCGCTCGGGGCAGCGCTTTAGCGATCTGCTCCGAATCGAGGACAGCGGCGATGCCGGGGATACCTATACCTATTGCCCGCCGAAGGGGGACCGCCTCGAGCGCTCGGCGGGTCCGATCAAAGTTCGCCGACTAGCCGCGGGGCCACTCGTGGCGGCCCTCGAAGCCCGGTTCGAGATCGGGCGCCGCGTGGGAGTGCGGCTCGTCGCCATCCTGTACGCCGACAGTCCTATGGTCCGCTGTATCCTGGACATCGACAATCAGGCGGCGTGGCATCGGTTGCGCGCGCGCTTGCCCGTTGGCCTCACCGCCGCGGCCGCCGTCGCAGGGACGGCGTTCGGCAGCGTGGCCCGGCCGCCGCTCACCGTCGATCCGGCGGACTTTCCGCTCGAGACGCCGGTCCGCACGGCGCCGGCGCACGCCTTCGTGGCGGCGGCGTCCGGGCCGCGCGGGCTCGCGCTCTTCGCACCGGGGTTCTTCGAGTACGAGTGGGCCAGTCGGGGGGATCTGCTCGTGACCCTGCTGCGCGCGGTGGGCGAGTTGTCGCGCGGTGACCTCCCGACCCGACCGGGTCACGCGGGCTGGCCGACATCCACACCGCTCGCGCAATGCCCGGGGCGGACTCGCGTGGAGCTGGCCATCGCCCCGGTTTCAGAGGCCGAGCTCGAGCGCGGCGACGCGCTGCCCTCGCTGTGGGAAGACGCGTTCCTGCCGCTGCGCGGGTTCTGGCTGCGCGACGCCCTGGACCTCGCGCCGACGCCGGTCGACATCGCCCTCGAAGGATCGGGGCTCGTGCTGTCGGGCGTGAAGCCCGCGCAGCAGGGCTCCCCCTTGGTGCTGCGCTGCTACAACGCGACCGGCCGGAAGACGGCAGGGGCGTGGCGATTCGGTGAGAATGTGAAGAGCGCGCATCGCGTGCGCGCCGACGAGCGCGAATCGGTCGCCCTGGTGCTCGAGGGGCGGGGCAAAACGGTCCGGTTCGTCGCCGAGCCGCACGAGGTCGTGACCATCTTAGTGACTTAAGTGCGGAATGCGGAATTCGGAATGCGGAATTGAACGGCGGATGTCGATTCCGCATTCCCCGTTGGGGGTGGGAAGATGCAGGAGCACCACATCGGAGTGACTCGCAGCGCACGCTACTTCACCTTGGGCGACAGCTCGCGGGGGGTGGGGGAAGTCTGGTTTGTGTGCCACGGATACGGCCAGCTCGCGTCGCGATTCCTGGAGAAGCTGCGCGTGCTCGACGATGGGCGGCGCTATCTCGTGGCCCCGGAGGGGCTCTCCCGGTTCTATCTGAGCGAGAGTCCGACGGAGCGGCGCGTCGGCGCAAGCTGGATGACACGCGAAGATCGGCTCGCCGAGATCGAAGATTACGTGCCATACCTCGATGCCGTGTACGCGGAGGTGTTCGGATCCCTCGATCGCGCACGGGTGACAGCGCACGTCTTGGGGTATTCCCAGGGGGCTTCCACAGCGAGCCGATGGGTCGCCATGGGGAAGGCCAAGTTCGATCGTCTTACGTTGTGGGGCGGCGAGTTTCCGCCCGATCTCGATCTCACGCGCGACGCCGTCGTCAATCGGTTGCGCGCCGCGCGGATGACCCTCGTCTATGGCCGCTCGGACGAGTACATCACACCGAAGGTGGTATCGGGGATCGTGGAGCGCTTACGTCAACACGAGATCCCGTGCGAAGAGATTCCGTTCGATGGCGGTCATGAACTGAACGAGGCCGTGCTCCGGCGCCTAAGCGGGTAGACGTTGGGTCTGGGACCTCGTCGCAGGATCGAGTGCATCCTGCAGTGCATCGCCCAGAAGCGTACAAGCCACGACGACGAGCACCAGCGCGATGCCGGGTGCCGCCGCAACCCAGGGCGCATTGACCAGCGTATCCCGTCCCGACGCGATCATGTTGCCCCACGACGGCGTCGGCGGCTGGACGCCGACCCCCAGGAATGACAAGCTGGCTTCCAGCGTGATCGCATTCCCCAGGCCGAGCGCCGCCGAGACGATCACGGGCGTGAGGGCGTTGGGAAGGATATGGCGCGCCAGTACGCGGCGCCGCGACAAGCCGAGTGCCACCGCGCCCTCGACGAACGGGCGCGCGGCGAGCGACCGCACCTCGCCGTGCACCAGCCGTGCGACCGACATCCAACCGGTGAGACCCAGCACCACGATGACGAGCACGGCGCTAGGGCGGGCCATGGCCGCAAGCAGCAGCAGGAGGACCACGCGTGGGAGTGCGAGGGCGAAGTCCGTGAGAGCAAGCAGCGCCGTCCGTACGGGGCCCGGCCAGAAACCCGCGGCACCGCCCACCAGCACGCCGATCACGATCGACAGCAGGACGGCCAGCACGCCGACGGTGAGCGAGACCCGCGCTCCGTAGACCAGTCGCGTCCACACGTCCCGCCCGAAGCGGTCGGTGCCGAGCGGATGGAAGCTGCCAGAGTGGTCCGTGGCGAGGGGCCGCAGGAATCGCGTTGCCACGACGTCGTGCTGCGCCGTCGGACTGCCGCTCGAGACGAGCGGCCCGGCGACTGCGGCGCCGGTCACGATCGCGAGCACCGCCACGCCGAACGCGGCCCGGCGGTCCCGCCACAGTCTCCTCACGTCACTCCTTTGCCGCGCCGGATGCGCGGGTCGATCCACGCGACGCCCAGGTCGGTCAGCAGGTTTCCCGCGACAACCAACACGGCGGTCACCACCGTGGCCGCCATGACCACCGGGTAGTCGCGGGCCTGGACCGCCTCGACCAGGCGCCGGCCCACGCCGGGCCATGCGAACACGGTCTCCACCAACACCGCACCGGAGAACAGGGCCGGCAACGACAGGCCGATCAGCGTGATCAGCGGGATCAATGCATTGCGTGCAACGTGGCGTCGCGTAACGCGGAAGGGTGACAGCCCCTTGGCCTCCGCCGTTCTCACGAAGGCCTGGCTTCTGACATCGCGCATCGCGCCGCGCACGAACCGCGCGGCGCCGCCGACGCCGATCAGCGTGAGGGTGGCGAGCGGCAGCGCGAAGTGTCGCAGCCGGTCGGCGAGGCGGCCCCAACCGGTCAGCTCGTTGACATCGAGCCCGGTCGCACCGAACGCCGGGAGCCAGTGCGCCCAGTACGTGAACGCCATCGCGAGCATGAGCCCGAGCCAGAACCCCGGCAGCGCAAAGAGTGTGACCGTAGTGACCGAGAGCGCTGTGTCGACGCGTGGCCCCGCGCCCGACTGCCAGGCCCCGACCGCGAGGCCGAGCAGATAGCTGAGGATGAGCGACGTGCCCACGAGCGCCAAGGTCGCGGGCACTGCTTCGCCGAGCAGGTCGCGCACGGGGCGGCCCGTGGCGATGCTCCGGCCCCAGTCCCCGCGGACGAACCGGCCGAGCCAGATCGCGTACTGCGTCGCGAGGGGCCGGTCGAGTCCGAGGGCGCGCCGCTGGGCCGCGAGCTGGGCGGGCGTGGCGGTCGGCCCGAGCAGGCGCTCCACGGGATCCCCCGGCGCCAGCCGCACCAGCAAGAACGTGAGCGTGACAACCCCGGCGATGACGATGGCCCCGGCCAGGGTGCGGGTCCCGAGGTGGGCGAGCATGCGCCGAATCTCGCGCGACCCGCCGAGGCCCGCTAGAATGCGTTCGTGCGGCGACGAGCGCTGTGGCTGGTGACCGGAGCGATGGTGATCGCGGCGTGCGGCTCGGGAGCCGCACGCCGAGGTCGCACCGTGGTGTACGCGTCGGGGGCGGACCTCCAGAGCGTGAACCCGCTGCTCACCGTACACCCGTTTGCCAAGCAGGTAGAGCGCTACGTCCTGCTCACCACGCTCGTGCGCTACGACTCGGCGCTCGTGCCCCGGCCTTACCTCGCGCGCGCGTGGACCTGGTCGGAAGACCGGAAGAGTCTCACCTTCCGGCTGCAGCCCGACGTGCGCTGGGGCGACGGCGTGCCCACGACGGCCCGCGACGTCGCGTGGACCCTGTCGGCGGCGAGAGACGCGGCGACCGGCTATCCGCGCTTGAACGACTTCGCGGACGTGGCGTTCGTGAATGACCCGAACGATTCCACGGTAGTGATTCGGTTCGCCCATTCCCAGGACGCGATGCCGGATGTGCTCACCGACCTCGCCATCCTTCCCGCCCGCCTGCTCGACTCGATTCCCCGCACGGAGCTGCGGCGCGCCGCCTGGAACGAGCACCCCGTCGGAAACGGGCCGTTTCGCTTCGTGGCGCACGAGCCGGGCCGTCGCTGGGTATTCGCCGCCAATCCGGACTTCCCGACCGCCCTCGGCGGACCGCCGGCGCTGGAGCAGTTCATCGTCGTCGTCGTGGACGAGCCGACGACCAAACTCGCCGCGCTCACGGCGGGCGAGGTCGATTTCGCCGGCATTCAACCCGCGCATGCCGCGTTCGTCCGCAAGAACCCCGCGCTGACGGTGCTCGATTATCCGGTGATCATGCCGTACGGGATCGCCTTCAACACGCGCAACCCGCCGTTCGACGATGCCCACGTGCGGCTCGCCGTGGCGCTCGCGCTCGATCGCCGGGAGCTCGTCGACGGCTACCTCTTTGGCTTCGGCACGGTGGCGGACGGCCCGGTGCCACCGGGCGTTCCCGGGTACGCCCCGGTGCGTCCGATTCCCACGAACCCGGACTCGGCGCGCCGGCTGCTGGGCGGCCGGCGCATCGCGTTCGAGCTGCTCGCCGTCGGGAGCGGCGAAGGGGCGCTCGAGCAGATGATTCAGGCCCGGCTCTCCGCCGTGGGCTTCGACGTCGCGATCCGGCAGCTCGAGCTCACGGCGTTCCTCGCGCGCGTCAATAGTCGGCAGCGGGACTTCACGGCGGCCGTGCTCGGCACGCCGGGCGATGCGGGACTCGGATACTTGACGACCCTCGCCGAGCTGGCGGGAGTGCGACCCGCGCCCGATCCTGCCAGTGCGCAGCGCTTGTTCCGGGATTCACTTCCCGTCGCATTCCTCTACCACGCACGGGGCGTGCAGGGGATGAACCGCCGGGTGAGCGGCGTGCGGATGGACGTGCGGGGAGAGTTGCCGACCGTCGCGGCGTGGCGGACGGAGCCGTGAGACGGCGCGATCAGCCGACTGAATTCCATGCGACCGCACCCGTCCGTCTCGACTTCGCCGGCGGCTGGACCGACGTCCCGCCGTTCTCGGCGCGCGAGGGGGGCGTTGTCGTGAACGGGGCGATCGAGCTCACGGCGCGGGTCGCCGTACGGATCGGTGGACGCCTGATCCGTCTGGTCTCGGAAGACCTGGGCGAAGAGCTCGAGTGCGCCGACTCGGGCGGTCTCGTGCTCGATGGCCGGCTCGATCTCCTGAAGGCCGCGTTGCGCATGCTCCCGGTGCAGGCCGCGTGCACGATCACGACGCGCTGCGACGCGCCGCCGGGATCGGGACTCGGCAGCTCCGGCGCCATCGATGTAGCGCTCGTCGCCGCCCTCGCTCTGGCCCGCGCGGAGCGGTGGACCGCCCGCGAGATCGCGGAGCAGGCGTGGTTTCTCGAGACCGTGGAGGCGAAGATCCCCGGCGGCAAGCAGGATCAGTTCGCCGCGGCCCTCGGTGGTTTTCAGCGACTCACCTTCCGCGATCCCGACGTCGGGGTCGAGCCTATCACCCTCGACCCAGCGTTCGCGACGGCCCTCGCGCGTCGCACGGTGCTGTGCTACACCGGTCGGTCGCGCGTTTCGGGTGCCACCATCGCGCGCGTGATGGCCGCGTACGAGCGGGGGGATCCGCGGGTCACGGGCGCGTTGCGAGCGATGAAGGACGTGGCCGCTGCAATGGCGGAGGCCTTGCGCGCGGGAGACGTTTCCCGTGTGGCGACGCTGCTTTCGGACAACTGGACGCATCAGCAGGCGCTCGATCCGGGGATGCGCGCGCCCGAAATGGCCCAGCTCGAGAACGCCTTGACGGCCGCAGGGGCGCTCGGCGGGAAGGCAGCGGGGGCCGGGGCGGGAGGCTCGATGTTCTTCGTCACCGGGGACGATCCCGCGCCGGCCATCGCCGCGGCGCGCGCCGCCGGCGCGACGGTCCTCCCGGTGCGGTGGGCGGTCGAAGGGGTCCGCGCATGGTGACGGCCGAGGAGCTGACGGCGCGCCGGGAGGAGATCGCAGCCGCGCCCGATCTCGCGGCCCTGCTCGCGCACCTCACCGAGCGCGCGGCGCCGCTCCTGGCCCGCCTTCCGCCTATCCCGGAATCGAAGGCGCTGCTCTCGACCGATGGCGGCATCTGTCCCGAGGACGGCGCTCCCCTCGTATTCGACCCGTGGAATCCGACCGCGCACCGCTGTCCTCGCTGCGGGAAGACCCTCACCGGGGAGCGGCACGACCGCCATTGGGCCCGCTACCAGCACCTGTGGCTCGCGGAGCGCGCTGCACACCTGGCGACCCTGGCGGCGCTGGGCGACGATGCGCGAGCGGCCGATCGAGCCCGCGAGATTCTCCGGGCCTACGCCCAGCGCTACTTTCGCTACCCCAACCGCGACAACGTGCTGGGGCCGAGTCGGCTGTTCTTTTCCACGTACCTGGAGTCCATCTGGATCGGCAACTATGTCGCGGCGGCCGTCCTGCTGCGCGCCAGCCGCAGGCTCGATGATGCCACCGCGCAAGAGGTGAGCAGGGTAGCCGACGAGGCGGCGAACCTGATCGGTGAGTTCGACGAGGGGTTCTCGAACCGCCAGACCTGGAACAACGCAGCGCTGGCTGCGATCGCCGGCTGGTTCGAGGACGAAGACCTCGCCAAACGCGCCATCGAGGGTCCCACCGGGCTGCTCGAGCATCTGTTACGCGGCTTTGGACGGGATGGGATGTGGTACGAGGGGGAGAACTACCATCTTTTCGCGCTGCGCGGACTCCTCACGGGGGCGGGGTGGGCTCGCCTCGCCGGCGTGGACGTGTTCGCGGAGCCGAAGCTCGCGGCGCGCGTTCGGGCGGCGCTGCTCGCGCCCGCACTCACGGCGTTGCCCGATTTCACGTTCCCCGCGCGCAAGGATTCGCGGTTCGGCGTGTCCTTGGCGCAACCGGCGTATCTCGAGCTGTGGGAGGTGGGGCTGGGAAATCGCGGGATGCGGGATGCGGGAAGCGGGATGCGTGAGCTCTCGAGTTGGCTTGCCGCTTTGTATCAACGCCCCGCGCCTGCCGCGGGAGTCTTCGAGTCGTACCTCCATGACGCAGACGTCGCATCCCGCATCACGCCTCCCGCGTCTCCCCTCCCGCATCCCGTATCCCGACGAACACTGTCGTGGTGGGCCCTCCTTTTCATGTCGCCCAACCTGGCTGCGGACGCGCCCGCATGGTCGCCCGGGAGTTTACTGCTCGAATCCCAAGGTCTCGCCGTGCTCCGCACGCGCGATCGCTATGCCAGCGTCGAGTGCGGCCCCTTCGGGGGCGGACACGGGCACCCCGACCGGCTGCATCTCACCCTGCATGCCGATGGCGTGCACTGGTTGGCCGACCCCGGAACGGGGTCCTACGTCTCGCGCGACCTCTTTTGGTATCGATCGACCCTGGCGCATAATGCTCCACGGTTGGACGGCGTGTCACAGTTGCCGGGCGCCGCGGTGTGCGAGGCGTTCGACACCTCGGGCGAGTGGGCCTGGGTTCGTGGCCGCCACGGCGAGATCACGCGCACCGTGGTTGCCGGGCCCGCGTACTTGCTCGATGTGATAGAGCTGGCGAGCCGCAGCGAGCACGTGCTCGAGCTGCCATGGCATTTCGTGGGGGCGGGGGATGTGGGACGGGGGAGGTGGACCTCTGGGGAGCTCGCGGACGAGTTCGTGTCGCGAGTGGAGAAACTCGTCCCGGAGGGCGCCGCGCCGGTGGTGCTCGAGCTGGCGGCCGGGCCGTGCGTCCTGAAGGCGTTTCTCTCGTTCGACGGGGAGCTGGTGCGGGCAGAGGGGCCTGGGCGGCCGGGAGACGACAAGCGAGCGACGTTCTACGTCATGCGGGCGGTCGGCCGGAGTGCACGTCTCGTGACCGTGCTGGCGTCGGTTGGCGACACCGCGCCGGTGCGTGCCGTGCGCGTACAGGGGAGCCTGATCGAGGTCGAAACGACCGAGCACGCAGTCGACCGGCACACCGCCACGGCGCTCGGCTGGGAAATCGCGACGAG
>DASQAM010000372.1:0-1817 GCA_035635735.1 Gemmatimonadales bacterium
TCAAAATGGGCGAGATAGAAGTCGGGATTCGCGCTCTCGAAGACGACGACACGAAGGCTCGGGCTGGTGTCCATTCGCCCGAGTAGGTCCTGCAGGCCCTCGAACATGTCCGCGTCCATGATGTTGAGAGGCGGGTTATCAAACACCACTCTCCAGTACGCAGGCGTTTCCTCGATGATGCGCAGGCGCGAAGATGATTCAGTCATGACTCATGCTCCTGGCTGCCCGTGATGAGCCTTCTGGGACAGCGGCTGTCGGACGACATTTACGGACACTCCGAACTTCGTTACGTGAGGCGCGATGGCGAGGCACTGTCCTGTTCGTCATAGGCCCGCATCCGAGAGAGGGCTGCGTCGCTGATGCACAACTTCATGAACAGCCTGCGCTCGTGTAAGAGCCCCTGCGCGAGCGGGGTCTCAGTGGCGCTGCGGACCAGACGCTTGATGTACGCGAGTGATTCCGGCGTGAATGACGACAGGTGTCTGGCAATCTCGATCGCGCGATCGAGGGCCTTGCCCTTGACGGTCTCGTGGACGAACCCTTTCCGCTCGGCCTCCTGTGGCGAGACGGGCACGCCCATCAGGATGTGCATGAGCGCGGCTGGCGTGCCGATCGTGCGTGCCAATCGTTGCGTGCCCCCGGCGCCGGGGACCAGTCCAAAGTTGGGCTCGGGAAAGCCAATCTGGTAGTCGCCGTCCTCGGCGATGCGAAGATCGCAGGAGAGCGTCAATTCGAATGCACCGGCCAGGCACGTGCCAGAAATGGCGGCGATGACTGGTTTGGGCATGCTCTCGCACACCGAAATGGGCCCGTCAATGAATCGCGCCTCTGGCCACTCGCGACCGGTCGCGCGCACCGACTCCGCGAAGCGAATGAGTTCTGGTATCGAATAGTGACGAACAAAAGAACCGGGCGCAGCGCCTGTCACGATGACGACGCGAATGTCAGGGTCGCCAGCGCACTTGCTCAGCGCCTCAAAGAGGGCGTCGCTCGTCTCTTGGTCGATATAGATGCATCTTTCAGTGCCGAGGGTAATGACCGCAATTCCATCGACTACTCGTGTTGTCAGAACGTCGGCGTCCATCGGGCACCTCAACTCGAAAGCCTCAGCCTACGAGCGAGAGGCACACCCGTTCTTGAACAATCGCGTCACATTTGTCATTTGTGCTTCTGACTACCGTCGCGGGTCGGACTCCACTTGCTGCTCATGCCGAGCCGCCGAACGTCGCGATATCGAAAACAGTCCATGAGATGGTCGTTGACCATCCCCACCGCCTGCATGTGGCCGTAGATCACGGTGGATCCCACGAAGCTGAATCCCCGCCGCTTCAGATCGCGGCTGAATGCGCCGGACTCGCGCGTCGTGGCGGGGATCTGACGCATGGTGTTCCAACGATTCTGTCGCGGGCGGCCGTCGACGAATTGCCAGCAATACGCGTCAAAGCTGCCGTGCTCTTCCCGCACGGCCAGAAACGCTCTGGCGTTCTTGACCGCAGCGGCGATCTTCAGGCGGTTCCGGATGATGCCGGGATCGGTGGTCAGCTTGTCGATCCGAGCCGCTGAGTACCGGGCGACCTTCTCCGGATTGAAGTCGCTGAACGCACGACTGTAGCCCTCGCGCTTGTTGAGCACGATTGACCAGCTGAGTCCCGCCTGCGCAGCTTCCAGAATCAGGAACTCGAAATGTGTGCGATCGTCGTGCACCGGCACACCCCATTCGCGATCGTGATACTCGCGCATCAGCACCCGATCGACGTTGACCCATGAACACCGCTTCGGCTGCGCATTCGGCATATGTGTCGTCTCCACGACCTTCA
>DASQAM010000373.1:0-4340 GCA_035635735.1 Gemmatimonadales bacterium
CCTGGCCGTTATGCGTGTGTCCCGCCAGCATCACGTCTACTCGCAGCCCCGCGGGGAGGTATTCGATGAGATCGGGATTGTGCGAGATGAGCACGCGTGGCACGTCCGCCCCAACACCAGCGAACGCCTCGTCGGGCCGGACGGCTCCGTGGGTGAAATCGTCCACGCCACCCACCGCCAGAATCGCCGGTCCCCGACGGATGAGCCGGTGCCGGTTGTGGAGCAGCATCGCGCCACTGTGCTCGACCGCGGCCCCGACCTGGTCGGGGTCCACCCAGTGGTCGTGGTTCCCGAGCACAGCCACCACGCCGTCGCGCCCGTGGAAACCCGCCAAAACCCGCTCGAGGCCATTGATGTCCGAGCGAGCGTGGCTGACGAAATCGCCGCCCAGCACCACGAGATCGGTGTCGAGCTGCTGCACGCGGTCGGCCATGCGTCGCAGCCACCACGTGGGTACGGCGGGGCCATGGTGTAGATCGGTGACCAGCGCCAAGCGGTAGCCCACGAGCTCGGGAGGGAGGCCTTCAACGGGGACCGCGATGTCCGGAGTCTCGAGCCGGGCGAGATCCCAGCGGATGAGCGGTCGCGCCAACCGCTCGGCCACCCACCCGAGCGGTACCTTGGTGACGCGCTCGAGCAGCGGCCGGCGCCGCTCCCGCGCGGGCGGGTAACGGCGGGGATGGAGGAACAGCCCGATCACTTCGCCGCGATGCGCGCCACGACGTCGTACATGAAGTGGACCCCGAACCCGAGGTCGTCCAGGCTCACCCGCTCATCGTTGCCGTGCACGCCGCGCGACTCGGCCTGACTGAGCGGGAACGGCGACAGTCCGTAGCTCACGATGCCGAGGCGCCGGAAGTAATGACTGTCGGTGAAGCCGGTGAGAGGCGGCGTGGTGACGAGCGCGTCCGGCGTGCGCTCGTGGGCCACCGCCACGATGGCCCGAAACAGCTCCGTCTCAGTCGCGCTCTCGGTGGCTGGCCAGTTGGGACCTTGCGGAGTGATCTCCACGCCCGAGTCTGCCACGACCCGCACCAGGTCGGCGAGGAAAGCCTGGGGATCCTGGCCCGGGAGGAGCCGGACGTCCAGCGCCGCGCGCGCCAGCGGCGGGATGACGTTCGTCTTGTCGCTCCCCTGCAGGCCCGTGATCGAGATGGTGTTGCGCAGCAGTGCGTTGTAGGTGAGATCGCCGGTGAGGAAGCGCACGGCGGCCGAGTCGCGCAGCGCCGCGCGCACGTCCGCCAGCGCCGCGCGGCGCGCTGGGTCCGTCTCGATCGTGGACAGATCGCGAAGGTAGCGCTCGACCGCGGGCGTCACGACCAGCGGCGTCTGATAGGCAGCGATGCGGGACAGGGCTCGCACCAACCGATGCACGGGGTTGTCGGGCGTGGGGCGCGATCCGTGGCCCGGGGTGCCGTGCGCGACCAGGTTGAGCCAGAAGGGTGACTTCTCGGTCGTCCCCACCCCGTAGTACTCGACCCGTCCGCTCGCATCGGTGCGGATCGTGCCACCCTCGTTGAGGAGAAACTCGGCATCCTGCACGAGGTCGGGGTGATGCTCGACGAACCAACCCGCCCCACCCCACCGCCGATCTCTTCGTCGGCCGTCGCCAAGAAAATCACATCGCGCTTGAGCGGCACCCCCCCGCGCTTCAGCGTGAGCATCGCCATGAGCTGCGCGATCGCCTCGCCCTTCATGTCGAGCGCGCCCCGTCCCCAGACGTAGCCGTCCTGCACGGCTCCGCTGAAGGGGTCGACCTTCCAGTACTCCGGGCTCGCGAGCACGACGTCCATGTGGTTGAGCAGAATCAGCGGCCGCGCGCTGCCGTCTCCCTTGACACGGGCATACAGGTTCGCCTTCCCCGGTCGGGGCTCGAACACCTGGGCGTCGATCCCTTCACGCGCCAGCACCGCCTTCAGCCAGTTGGCCGTCTGGAGCTCGTTGCCCGGCGGATTGGTGGTGTTGATCGCGACGTATTGGGACAGCAGCGCCGCGGCTTCCCTTCCGACGGCTCGCCATTCGGCGTTCGTGCGGGGCACGTCCGGCTCGGACGCGCGGGGGGGTAACAGCACCGGTTGAGAGGAAGGCCCGAACAGGCCGGGCTGGGGAGCCGCCGCGCGGGGCGGGCGCGCGCAGGCCACCACCAGAGTCAGGCCGAGGAGCGGAACGAAACGCAAACGACCTCCGGACGGGATCGGGGAACCGCAAAGTACGAGCCCGCGGCGCGCGGGGGGAGTCCCCCGCCCCTCCCAGTCTCCGGGATCAGTGCACGGTAATGGTTGCCTGGCCCGTCTTGCCTTCGCTCGTCGCCCGCAAGAACGCGCTGCCCACGCCGCGGGGGCGAACGATCGCGATGGGGTTTGTACCGCCCTGGAACTGGATGACGAACACCGAGCTGTCGGTGCTGAACCAGGACACCGGCCGCCCGCTGAGCACCGTTCCTGCCGAGTCGCGGAGCTCCGCCGTGAAGTACACGCTGTCGCCGACCGTCAGGCTAGCGGTCGCGGGCTGCACGGTCACGCTCGCCACCGGGGCGCCGGGCGACCCGAGCACCTGGATCGTAATCGCGTCGCTGAGCGCACCAGTCGTCGCCCTGATGGTCGCGAAGCCCGCTTGATTGCCGGTGACGGCTGCGGTGTCGGTCCCCGACGACGACACGGATGCGATCGCGGGGTTGTCGCTCGTCCACGTGACCGACGGGTTCGAGACCGGAGCACCGGTCGCGTCCCCCACGGCGGCCTGCAGCAGGATCGCTCCGCCGATGCCGACCGACGTGGGCCCAGAAATCCTGATGTAGGCGCCCCCTGATCCTGCTCTCGGGAGAACGACGGAGAGGCTTGCGGTGTCCCCGGTGGTCACCTGGACGCTCGGCTTGATCGCGGGGTCGAGCCACGGATGATCGGCCCGCACGATCTGAACGGTGTACGTGCCGGCCCGCACGAACGCGACCTTGTAGTGCCCGGCGTTGTCACTGCGACCGCTCGCCACGACATTGGCCGCGCTCTGAGAATCGCAGGGACTTCGTGAGCAGACCGTGACGCTCGCGTTCGGGACCGGCTCAACCGGTCCGCTGTAATCGGTCGTCACCGTCCCCGCGATCGCGCCGGTTGCCGCGGTGCTGATCGCCCGGAGCCAGGGGAACAGCGTGAACTCCCGGGTGCCGTACAGGTCCCACAGGAAGCTGCGGCCGAGGTCGAAATCGATGACGATCTCCGCGCCATCGCTGGAGACGTCCACCGGATACTCGACGGAGGCGTACAGCGGCATTTCGTTGGACCCCGAGTAGTTGTTCCAATTCACGGGGATCCGACCCGCGAGACTCCGGATGGATGACAGACTCGTGTCGATCGTCATCCGGATCGCGTGATATTGTCCTGCCGGGATCTGCCGTTCGCCCAGGAAGGCGGTGGTGCCCTGCTGCAGCTGGAGCAGGTCGAACGTCTGCCGCGGCTCGGCAAAGATCACCCAGCCGCCACCGCTGGTATCCATCTGGGTGTTCGCTTCGATCCGCACGACATGCAGGTTCACGCTCGAGACCGAGTCGTACGGGAACGGCGCATCGGTGAGCAGCACCTTCGCGAACGGCTTCTGGGTGGAGGACGGCCCGTTCGGCCCGGCATCGTCCTGGTAGCAACCGCCGCCGGCCAACAGCACAGTGGCCATGAGGGGCATGGCGAGGCGTCTGGACATCGTCGCTCCTTTGGGGACGGCGGGGCTCCGCCCAAGATACCCCCGCTCCCCTGGCCGAGGTCACACATGCGGGGTAGTGTGACGCAGGGATGCTCTCTATGGGTATACACAGCGTGGGGACGAGCGACGCCGCCCTGGTGCGCCGCGTGCAAACCGGCGACACCCGTGCTTACGCCGATCTCGTCGCGCGATATCGCGATCGCCTGGGCCGGTACGCGCTGCACATGCTCGGAAATCGGGAGGACGCGGAGGAGGTATTGCAGGACGCCTTCGTCCGCGCCTATCGCTCGCTCGCACGCTGCGACGATCCCGAGCGGTTCGGCGCGTGGCTGTACGGCATTCTGGTGAACCGGTGCCGCACGGCCGGCGCGCGCGCGGCGCGCCGCGCACGCCGTTTCGTGTACGACCCCGCCGCGCTCGAGACCGCGCCGCTGGCAGGGCCGGACGGGCGGGCCGAATGGGACGACACGGTGCGCTGGGCGCTGGCGCGTCTGCCGTCCGAGTCACGCGAGGCGTTCCTCCTCAAGCACGTCGAGGAGCTCGAGTACGAGGACATGGCACGACTCACCGGCGCGGGCATTTCCGCGCTGAAGATGCGGGTGAAACGAGCGCGCGAGCAGCTCCAGGCGATGCTGAAAGAGGCCGAGCGT
>DASQAM010000374.1:0-6851 GCA_035635735.1 Gemmatimonadales bacterium
GCGGAGCAGAGCACCACAATCCCGAGCGCCACGGCCGTAGGCGGGATGGCGGCTTTCTCAGCCGGCGTCAGGCTGATGGGCGCGGGGAGCCAGCTGGTGAGCGCAACCAGCGCCAGGCCGGCGACGCCCGAGACGCCGACGTAGGCGCGTGCTGCGGTGTGGCTCCCGCCCGCCGTGAGGTTCCGGGTGGCGGCGAGGGCGAGGGCCGGGATCAACGGGAGCACGTACTGCGGCAGCTTGGACTGGTTGAGCGACAGGAACACGAGCGGCACGACCACCCAGCACGCGAGGAGCAACGGTTCACTCGCTGCGGCGTCGCGCCGAGCGTCCCAGGTGGCCCGCCAGTGTCTTACACGCGCGAGCGCCGGAATTATCCAGGGAAACGCCGCGAGCGGGACTATAGGCAGGTAGTACCAGAACGGTGCGGTGCGGTGGAAGCTCCGCGTCGTCACCCGCTCGAGCGTCTCGCGGAGGAAGACGTAGCCGGGGAAGTCCGGATGCTCGATCGAGACGGCGACGAACCACGGCAGGGCAAGCGCGCCGAACAGCGCGAGCCCCCGCCACGGAAACAATCTGCGCATGGGGGCGCCTGTGGCGGCCGCGTGGGAGACCAGTGCGAGCAGCGGGATTGCGATAGCGATCGGGCCCTTGGTGAGGGCGCCGACGGCCATCGCCGCCCAGGCGGCGACGGGCCGCTCGTCGGCGAACCAGACGATCGCGGCGGTGGTGCACAGCGTGAGCGTGCTGTCGAAGATGGCGGTGCGGGCGTAGGCGAGCGGCAGCACCATGGTGGCGTAGGCGAGCCCGGTGAGCCAGCCGGCCTGTTCGCCCCAGCGTCGTCGCGCGAACCACACCAGCAGCGCGATGGTCGCGAGCGTCGCGAGATACGCGGGCAGGCGGGCGGCCGCTTCGGTCGGGCCGAAGAGCTCCATCATAGCCGCGGCGGCGGCGAAGTAGATGATCGGCTTGTCGAGATAGGGGAGGCCATCCAGGTGTGGCACGACGTAGTCGTTCGACTGGGCCATCTCGCGGGCCACTTCGGCGTTGCGGCCCTCGTCGGGGTCGAACAGGCGGTAGCCGTTCAGATTCCAGCCGAGCGCGACCGCCGCGAGCATGAGGAGCAAGGGCAGGCTGATCAACGGGCGCGATGGCGACGGCGGCGAGGTGTGAATAAGCTTGGCGTGTGGGTGATCGAGCTCGGGCGCTAAAGCTATTCGAGCGAGCGTACCAGTGCCAGTTGGCGGGCGATCTGGCGGGCGCGGTGCACCTGTACCAGGCTTCGCTCGCGGAGCTGCCGACGGCGGAGGCGCACACATTTCTCGGCTGGGTGTACTCGTTCGAGCGACGCTACGACGAGGCGATCGCCGAATGCAAGCGCGCGATCGCGGTGGATCCCACGTTCGGGAATCCCTACAACGACATCGGGTGCTACCTCATCGAGTTGGGGCGTGAGGACGACGCGATTCCGTGGCTCAAGCAGGCGATGGACGCGCCGCGCTACGAGGCGCCGCAGTTCCCGCACGTGAACCTGGCGCGGATCTACGAGAAGAAAGGCCAGGTGCTGGACGCAGTGGCGGAATACGGGCGCGCACTGGAGAAAATGCCGGGGTATGCTCCCGCGATCGAGGGATTGCGACGTTTGCAAGGAAGGGTGAACTAACGGGGAAGGTGGTGTCGCACATGCATCCGCAGCTCCAACTAGTCGCCGACGAGTATCACAGCGCGCAGGCACGGCTCCACGACCTGGTGCGCGCGGTTCCGGAGGAGCAGTGGAGCAAGCGTTCCGACCCGGCGCGCTGGTCCGTGGCCGAGTGCGTGGCGCACCTGAACATCACGTCACTCGCCTATGTGCCGTTGTTGCAGCATGCGGTGTCGCGCGCTCGCATGCTGGAGCCGCGCTCCCCGAGTCGCCACCGTCGGGATCCTATCGGTTGGTTGTTGTGGGCGACCATGGGACCGCCGGTTCGCTTCCGCATCAAGACCATTGCCCGGTTCCTGCCGTCGAGCGTGGCGGCCCCTGAGCTCCTCGTCCAGGAATTCGATCGCCTACAGGCGGCGCAGCTCGATTGCCTGGCCCAGGCGGACGGGCTGCCGCTTTCCCAAGTGCGCGTCACGTCGCCTTTCAACGCGCGCGTGCGGTACAATCTGTACGCGTGCTTTACGATTCTGCCGCGGCACCAGCACCGGCATTTGTGGCAGGCGGAAAGGGTGTGGGGGGAGAAGGGGGGCGCTGCGGGCGATGTGCGCGAGTGAACTCGCGGCTTGGCGTCTGCCCGTGAACGGGCTTGTAGTGGCGGCTTCAGCGCCCCTCGGGGCCGTCCATGATTGCGCCTGGCCTGAGCGGCGCGCACGTTAGGCCCGGTACCGTCCGATGTCCGACATCACCATCTCCTCCGCCCTGGGCCGAGCGGCCGCGTTCGCGGTAGCTCTCGTGCTCGTCGCCCTCATCGCCTGGTGCTCGAAGAGCAGCCCGACGTACCGGCGCATGACGACGGCCGATCACTGCATGGGAATGCCGGTCCACGCAGGACCGACCGGACCGCTGATCGGCCATTTGATCGGCGGCGCGATCGTCGATCCGGGCACCGGTCCGGTTCAGGCGATCGATGTCTCGGTGGTTGTCGATGGGGACATACGCAGCGTCTGGCGGCGTCAGTCGGACGTCATCAATTGGTACGTGCCGGTCCACGCCATCTCCCCGAAAGAGTGCGTCTGGACGTCACCGGGTCTTACGGGCGGTACATGGCAGCCGACAAGCCTCGAGTTCGGCCTCGATGTCCCGCTCTGGCATCGGCTGTTCGGTGGCTGGACGCCACGTTACGGCTTTCTGACGAGCGGTAGGCCGATCTAGTCGCGCTCGGGCCGCTCGGACCAGGCCACCACCACCGCGGAGCGACATGGACTACGCCCTGGAACAGACCGTACGCTCGCAGCTCGCCTCGAACGAGAAGTTGCTCTGGACCGGACAGCCTCGTCCCGGCTTGCGGCTGCGCGCCACAGATGCGTTGGCTATTCCCTTCAGCTTACTCTGGTGCGGCTTCGCCATCTTCTGGGAGTGGTCCGTACTCAAGCAAGGCGGACCGGGCTTCTTTGCGTTGTGGGGCATTCCGTTCGTCGCGATCGGGCTCTATGTCGTGGTCGGACGCTTCTTTGCCGACGCGCTACAGCGTGCGCGGACCTACTACGCGCTGACGGATCAACGAGCGATCATCATATCCGGCCTGGTGAACCGACAGACTAAGAGTCTGCCGCTCCGCACGATGACCGATATCACGATGGCTGAGCGCGCGGATGGCAGTGGCACCATTACCCTCGCGCCTTCCACGGGGATGTATAGCTGGCTCGGAGGCTCCGGGTGGCCGGGGGCGAGCCGGTATCAACCGCCGGCCTTCGAGATGATCGATGACGTCCGGCGGGTGAACGGGATCTTGCGCGACGCACAGTCGCGTGCGGGCTCGGCCGGTGCGTGAACTCGCGGCTCGGCGGCTGCCCGTAAACGGGCGTGCAGGTGCCGCTTCAGCGGCAGGGCCGAGCCGCGGCTTCAGCCGCGACCCTTAGCGACTTTCGGTTGTAAGGGCGCTCCGGGTGTTACAATTCCCTCGGTCCGCGCATCCGCTAGTCGGGTTTCCGCGGATGGACCCGCAGCCGTGCCGCCGCCTCGTCGATTCGGACGACGTACGCCTGAACTGTCTCGCCGTGCCCACGTCGCGGGACCACGAAATGGCTGTCGTCCGGCTGCGAGCTCTTCAAATCGTCGACCATCAAGTCTCCGCCGTGCGCCTCGACCACCGCTTCGAAGCGCTCCACCGCAGATAGCAGGTTCGCCAGGTCGTCAGGGCGCTCGGCGCCGGTCAGGGCGATGCCACGCTGCCGCAGCCGGGTTGCGACCTCCGCTGCGGCGCGCGCCTGTTCTTCATCCTGGTACGGATCGAGAGCCATGCTCAGTCCTCCTTCGCGATAGGCATCCCACGCTCCTGAGGTCGTTCCACCCACGTTTGCCACAACCACCGCCGGGCCGCGTCGACTTCGCCCTCGGTCACCGCATGCCCACCCGACTCCCAGTGAACCACCACGGCTGCCCCCGCTCGTCGCAGCAGCTCGGTGAGATACTCGGCCTGCGCCGGCGGTGCCATCGAGTCCACGCGCCCGGCCCCGATGAACACGGACGTGCCGGTCAGATCGGGAAGTGGATCGGGCTCGAAGGGGACCATGGGGCGCAAGAGTACCGCTCCGCGGACGAGCCCCGGGCGTCGCAACAGCAGACTGCCCGCGATGTTCGCCCCGTTCGAGAACCCCACGGCCACCATCCCGTCGAGATCGAGGTCGTACGTCTTCGCGGCTGCTTCGATGAACCGGGCCAGCTCCTCGGTGCGGCGGGCCAGGTCCTCCTGGTCGAACACGCCCTCGGCGATGCGCCGGAAGAAGCGCGGCACGCCGCGCTCGAGCACATTGCCGCGCGGGCTCAACAGCCCGGCCCCCGGAAGCAGCGCTCGCCCGAGAGGAATGAGATCCTCCTCGTCCCCACCCGTGCCGTGCAGCAGCAGGAGCGTCGTGCTGCTCGCCAGCTCCGCCCCAGCGGTCGGGGGCACGTAGCGGTGAATGAAGCCGAGCGCGTCGCCACTCACGTCCTCGGGTCCGGTCACGTCCGTGATGAGGGTGGCCGCGGACGCCGGCACCGGAAGATGGATCGGCGGCAGGATGGCCTCGATTTCCGCTCGGTGTGCCTCGTACTCTCGCGGCAGCATCAGGCGCTCGCCGAGCCGCGCCACCGGCTCGTCGATGGCGAACCCCGGCGGGTCGGTGGCGAGCTCGAACAGCACGCCGCCCGGCTCGCGAAAATAGACCGAGTGGAAATAGTTCCGATCGATCACCGGCGTGGGCTCGAGCCCCGCCTGCGTGACCCGCTCGCGCATCTGGAGCTGCGCGGCGTCGTCGGGTACGCGCCACGCCACGTGGTGGACCGTTCCCGCTCCCCCGGCGCCGCGCACGAAGCCGCCGACCGAGCGCACGTCCACGATGGCTCCGGGCCCACCATCGCCGACGGCGAATCGCCGGGTGGTGCCGTCTTCGCTGACGGGACGGAAGCCGAGCGTATCCACGAGCACGCGCTCGGTGTCGTCGCCGTGCTCCGCCCAGATCGTCACGCCATGAAAGGCGTGGATCGCGTGCTCGCGTGGAATGCCGGGTGCCTCTCCCCAGGCGGGCCTCGCCTCGGCCCCGGCGCAGCCGACGAGCTGGAGCATCAACCCGTCGTGGTCCCTGAAGGAAATCACCTGCCTCGTCGGCCCCTCGTATGTGATTCCGTGACGCACCAGCCGCTCGACCCAGAATCCCAATGCGCGTGGGAGCACGGCGAAGGCCGTGACGGCGACCTGGCCTGTCCCCTGGCGCCCGGGTCTCGCGCCGGGCCACGGGAAGAAGGTCATGATGCTCCCCGGACTACCGACCTCGTCGCCGAAGTAGAGATGGTACGTCTCCGGATCGTCGAAATTCACGGTGCGCTTGACCAGCCGGAGGCCGAGCAGCCCCACGTAGAAGTCGAGGTTCTTCTGCGGGTCACTCGCGATTGCGGTGACGTGATGGATGCCGAGGACGTCCGTCACGATCAATACTCCCCGAACGCGTCATCCGGATAGCAGTACAGCCAGCGCTCACCCGGTTCCGCCGACGCGATCACCGGATGGCCGGTCGCCCGCGCGTGCTTGCTGGCGTGCCGGTTGGGTGAGTCATCGCAGCACTGGGTCGTGCCGCACTCCTGACAGGTACGCAGGTGGACCCACCGCGCACCGATCTTCACGCACTCCTCGCACTCCCGGCGCTTCGCGTGCCGGACGGTGGTAATCGCGGCGATATGAGCGCAGGCTTCGTCGGGCATGCTGTCCACCTCCCTGTGCAGTACCGGTCAGCTTACTCCGTCGCAGCGTCGCCGGCAACCGACGTCGGATTGCTATCCGGACGAGACGGGCGCACAATCAAGTCTAACATCGTCATCGAGGCATCCATTCATGACTGCTCCAAGACGTTGGCATCTCGGCCTGACGCTGGCCGCGACGGTACTGACGGCTCCGGTACTCGCGCAGCAGCGCCCAGGACCGGTAGACCCTGCAAAAGCCACCAGTATTCGGCACCTGCTGGATCTGACCGGCGCCGCCCGGCTTGCGCTGAGCGGGATGGAGGCGATGGTGCCGGCACAACGCGCCGCCAATCCACAAATCCCGGCCGCCTTCTGGGATGCGTTCCTCTCGCGAGCTCGGCGCGGCATGCCCCAGCTCGTGGACGCGCTCGTCCCGATCTACGCGTCTCATTTCAATCAAGCCGAGCTGGATCAACTCGTGCGCTTCTACGAGAGCCCGCTCGGGAAGCACTTGAGTGAGGTCCAGCCGTTGATCCTCCAGGAGAGCATGCAGGCAGGCCAGAGTTGGGGCGCGGTCATCGGCAGAGAGGTGGGGGAAAGCTTGGCGCGGAGCGGCGCCAAGCCGAATCCAAACTAGGCCGCCCTGCGCATGAGGGCTGGCGTACTCGCCATGGCGTGGCACGTCCTCCTGGCGGCTCCTGCCGCGGGAGCGCAGACGCCCGCCACCGTGGACTCGATCGACCGGTATGTCCGCACCGAGGTCACGCGCTACCGCATACCCGGTCTTTCGCTCGCCGTGCTCCGCGGCGACAGCGTCGTGCTGGCGCGCGGCTACGGCTACGCCAACGTGGAGCATCGCGTGCCGGCGACCGACAGTACCGTGTACCAGTCCGGGTCGGTGGGCAAGCAGTTCACGGCGGCGGCGATCGTCATGCTTGCCGATCAGGGGAGCCTCTCGCTCGACGACTCCATTACGCGCTTTCTCCCGGACGGCCCG
>DASQAM010000375.1:0-1623 GCA_035635735.1 Gemmatimonadales bacterium
CCACGATCTGTTCGACCGCTTGAACGTCGTGGCGATTCACCTGTCCCCCCTCTCCGAACGGCGGGCCGACATCGCACCCCTGGCGCAACACTTTGCGGCACGGCTCGCCGGCCGGCTCGGCCGGCGCGTGGCCTTGAGCGATGCGGCGCTCGAGTGGCTGGGCGAGCAGCCATGGCCTGGCAACGTGCGCTCGCTCGAGCACGCCATCGAACGCGCGGCGGTCCTGAGTGACAAGGAGATCCTGGAGGCGGGAGATTTCGTTGGTCCTCGGCCCCTGTCCCCCGCTCCACAACGTGGAGCGGGGGAACGAGGGGGTGAGGTCAGCCTCCGTGACGCCGTCGAGCGTGCGGAACGCGACGCCATCACCGCTGCTTTGCGGGGGGCGGACGGAAACCGCCGCGAGGCGGCCAAACGCCTCGGTGTAAGCCTCCGGACGCTGTTTTACAAGATGGATCGATACCGCATCGACTAGTGCAGTATCCTGCACTTATGCAGCATTTTGCAGTACCGCAGAGCCCCGCCCAGTTACATAACATACTGTAATACAATGACTTACGTTGTGGCATGAGGCGTGATAGGGATAGTCCGCGAACTGGAGGCATTGCCATGCAGCGCTCGGGTTTCACGACTATCGAAATGGTCATCGTGGTCGTCCTCATCGGCATCATCGCGATGATCGGCTTCCCGAAGATCTCGAAGACGCTCGACAAGACCAACGTGCGCTCGGCGCGCGACGCGGTGGGGACGCTGGCGGGCACGGCGCGGGCGGCGGCGATCCAGCGGGGCTGCCGCAGCGTGTTGCACTTCACGGGAAACACGGTGTGGGTGACCACCGCGTGCCCGACCTCGGTGGATACGGTCTCGGGAGTCCAGGACCTGTATGCGCGATTCGGCGTGACCATGAGCGCGTCGCGCGACTCGGTGCAATACGATCCGCGTGGCTTGAGCATGGATGGCTTCCCGTCGAACACCGTGGCGCGGCTCACGGGCAGGTCGACGACGAACCAGGATTCGGTGATGATCAACCCGATCGGCAAGGTGGTGCGGCAATGAAACGCGAACAGGGCTTCACGATCGTCGAGGTGATCGTCGCGATTCTGGTGCTGACCGTCGGCCTGTTGGCGCTCGTGACGTCGGCGGCGCTGGTGACGCGGATGATCGGCCGGGGCCAGCGCTCGGCGGTCTCGGCCCAGTACGCCCAGCGGCGGCTCGAGATGCTGCGCGTGTCCGGCTGCAAGTCGCAGGCGGGGGGGAGCGAGGTGTTGATGCGCGGGTCGGCGCCGCTGGACTCGCTCACGTGGCGGTTCGTGGCCACCTCGGCGACCCATTGGCAGATCGTGGTGCGCAGCAAGTACCAGACGGCGCTCGGCAAGTGGCGGACCGACAGCACGGAGACCCAGATCTCATGTCTCTTCTAACCCGTCGAGGGTTCTCCCTCATCGAGTTGATGATCGCGCTGGTGCTCCTGAGCCTGGTGTCGGCCGCCGTGTACAAGGTCCTGGTCAACAACCAGCGGGTGTACCTGGCCCAGACGCAGACGATCGACCTGCAGCAGAACATCCGCGCGGCCGCCGCCATCCTGCCGGCGGAGTTCCGCGAGCTGGACGCGGCGGACGGCGACAT
>DASQAM010000376.1:0-2531 GCA_035635735.1 Gemmatimonadales bacterium
ACCACGCCTACATCATCAACGACGGATTGGTGCTCGCTTTCGGCAAACCCGACGAGATCGTCTATAATGAAAACGTAAGACGCGTTTATCTCGGCGAAAATTTCAGGTTGTAGGGGACAACGCATCCCGCGAACCACCCCCCGTTCCCATTTCGACCCGTCTGAACTACGATTCTCCCGGCGAGGTCCTCACGCCCCATCTCGATGAAGCAGACTCTACAGCTCAAGCTCTCGCAGCACCTGACGCTGACGCCACAGCTGCAGCAATCAATACGCCTGCTGCAGCTCTCGACCATGGAATTGAATCAGGAGCTGGAGAAATTTCTGGCCGAAAATCCGCTGCTCGAGCGCGAAGACACCGATAGCGAGATTCCGGCACTCCCTGCGCACATGAATGGCGAACCCGCACCCGCCCTTCAGGCGCCCGCAGAGGAGCCCAGCGCGGAGAACACATCGCAGACGGACACGTTCTCGGTTGATCTCGACTGGGGGGGCGAAGGCGGTTCGAGCTCGGGCACCCGCGACGACACCGATGACAACGATTTTTTCCAGGTTGCCGCCGAGTCTCCCAGCCTGCGCGAGCACTTGTACCGCCAACTCACTCTGACCCAGCTCGAACCGGGCGACCGCAACCTGGTCGCGTTCCTGATCGAAGCGCTGGACGAAGACGGCTATCTCACGCAGCCCCTGGACGAACTGGCGCAGCTCGTGCCGGAAGAGTTGCAGATCGGACCCGAGGAGCTGCACATCGCTCTCAGGCACTTGCAGAATCTGGACCCTACGGGCGTGGGTGCGCGCAATTGCGCAGAGTGTCTCGAGTTGCAGCTGTTTGCCCTGCCCGAGTCCACCCCGAGCCGCTCCACGGCGCTTGCCATCGCGCACGAGCACCTCGAGCTCCTCGCGGCCCGTGATTTTGCGAAGCTCAAGAAGGCGCTGCAATGCGGGGACGACGAGCTGCGCCGGGCCCAGCGGCTGATCCAGAGCCTCAACCCGCGACCGGGCGCCGCGTTCTCCTCCAGCGAGACGCGTTACATCGTATGCGACGTCGTCGTGAAGAAAATCAAGAATGTCTGGGTGGCAAGTCTGAACCCCGACGCGATGCCGAAGCTGCGCATCAACAGCATGTACGCAAATATCCTGCAGAGCAACCGGAGTCAGTCTGGCAGCCAGCTTTCGCATCAACTGCAGGAGGCACGCTGGCTGATCAAGAACGTCCAGCAGCGATTCGAAACGATTCTGCGCGTGTCTCAGGCGATCGTCGATCGTCAGCGCCATTTTTTCGAGCACGGCGAGGTCGGAATGCGGCCGCTGGTACTGCGCGAAATCGCAAACACGCTCGGCCTGCACGAATCGACCGTTTCGCGCGTTACCACTCAGAAATTCATGTTTACGCCGCGCGGAATTTTCGAGCTCAAGTACTTCTTCGGGAGCCACGTCGCCACCGAGACGGGGGGCGCGTGTTCCGCCACCGCCATCCGGGCGTTGATCAAGCAGCTGGTGGCTGCGGAGGACGCCCGAAAACCCCTTTCGGACAGCAAGATCTCCGATATCCTCAGCCAGCAGGGCATCATGGTCGCGCGGCGCACTATCGCCAAGTACCGGGAGTCGCTGCAGATTCCTTCGGTCAGCATGAGGAAGTCTCTTTGACGCGAAAGGCCGCCTCGCATGAATCTCATCATCAGCGGGCATCACATGGCGATCACGCCGTCGATCCGCGATTACGTCGAGGGTAAACTCTCCAGGATCCGGCGCCATTTCGATCACGTCATCGACGTCAGCGTGATCCTCACGGTAGACCAACTCGCACGAAAGGCGGAAGTCAGCTGTCACGTCGCCGGCAAGGACATCGTCGTCAAGAGCGACGACCCGGATCTATACGCCGCGATCGACGCCGTGGCGGACAAACTCGACCGCCAGATCATCAAGTACAAAGACCGTTTGCATGCGCATCCGCACGATGCGCTCAAACACCATTCCCCCTCGGATTGACCGGATAAGCCGTTAGTGTAGAATTCCACGCCTTTCCGGTCCGCCGGGCGCGTTTCTGCCGGCAGGATCTCCAAGGTCTCGATGAACCTCATTGCGAAGCTCCTGCCCCCTTCGAACATCCTTCTCGACCTGGATGTGACCAGCAAGAAACGCATGTTCGAGCAGGCCGGACTCCTGTTCGAGAACAACCAAGGGGTGGCGAGGAGCCTGGTGTTCGACAGCCTGTTCGCCCGCGAGCGTCTGGGCTCGACGGGGCTGGGGCAGGGGGTCGCCATTCCGCACGGCAGGATCAAGGGGCTCAAGGAAGCGGTCGGCGCCTTCGTGCGCCTCGCACAACCGGTTCCGTTCGACTCGCCCGACGGCAAGCCCGTCAGCCTCGTGTTCCTGCTGTTGGTGCCGGAACAGGCGACCGAGCAACACCTGCGCGTCCTGTCCGAGCTCGCACAGATGCTGAGCGACCGCGAGCTGCGCGAGAAACTCTCGACCGACACCGATGCGGGCACGCTTCATCAGCACATCACGGCCTGGCAACCTCATGTTGCA
>DASQAM010000377.1:0-4079 GCA_035635735.1 Gemmatimonadales bacterium
TGATGACGACCGACGCCGACGCGCCCGACCTGCGCACCTGGGCGGAACGGAATCCCTGCACCGTTATTCGGAAGCCGTTCAGCTTCCGAGACATCACGGGCTGGCTGGACGCCGTGGCACGCCCGCTCGACGACGCCGCCGCGGCGGGGTAGCCCCTAGCGAGCCTGGACGATCGTCACCGATACCGTTGCGCCGGCGATCGTCAAGTCCGCCTGACCCACGCCCTCCGGTCTGAACGTCACCGTCGCTGCGCCGCCGTCCGATTCAACGTTGACTACCCTCAAGAGCGTCGACTTCAGGTTGAACCGAGTGCGCACGTTCTGGATCAAGCGCGCCAGATTCGGCATCGGCACTGAGTTGCCGTATGCGTCCTGCGCGGACACCCGGACCACAAAGGTACGCCCGACCGGCACGGTCATAGTGCCGGCGTCCACCCGCGTCCCATCCCGCTCGAGGATCACCCCGGTGGGTGGCCCCGGCTCTACCGAGAGCGCCGCCTGGCGCTGCAGCGAATCTACTGTGGCGGTCACGAGGGCCGGGCCGGCGTGGTTGCCAAGGGTCACGTGCACGCGGGCGATGCCGACCGAGTCGGTGACGACGCTGTCAGTCTCGAAGTCGGCGTTGACCGCTCGGAGTGCCACGACTTTCCCGACCAAGGGCCTGCCGAGGCTGGAGCGCACCTGAAACACCAGCGGCTCGCTCAGCCGGGTCCGCGCGGTGCCCCGTTGTCCCGTGCCGGAGACGAAGCCCGTGGTGGCGCGCGCCACCATGTCCGCCCGCAGCTCCACGTGACCCGGCTGTGCCGCGGCGACGACCGGCCCCGCGGGGCCGACCACCACCTCGAGCGGTGGTGTTCCCGGGATCGACGCGCCCGAGCCGGTGACGATCTCGAACGTATACGTGGCGGGGACTCGACCGACCGGGAAGCGGAACACCGCCGCGCCGCTCGCATCGGTGACGGCCCGCGCGTCCTGCGGCGGCCCGCCAGGAATGCCGGAGCTGCCGCGCAGCACCAGCGGCACGCCCGCCTGCGGGGCATCACCCCGCCTCACCTGCACGCGCGCCACTGCGTCGGTCCCCACGGTGACGGCCAGGCGGGCGGGCATCGGCGCGGCGGCGAGGGGGAGCGTGGCCGGAGCTCGGTGCTCCGCGGACGTCGCGCATCCGCCGATACTGTTGAGGACGTCCGAGTCGGCGCCGAAGTCGCGCAGGTCCGCCCAATCCCGTGGCGTGGGTCGAAAGGCGATGCAGTTGCGCCGGATCAGGTCCGCGACCTCGCGTCGGGAGATCAGCGGGTTGGAGAGCAGTCGGATCACATCCGTCTTACGCAGCGGCTGCGACCCCTGCGTCGTCGCCCGACACGGCAGACCGCTCACGAGAAAGGCGAGCAAAGCGACGGCGCGCGTCACGGTCGGGTGCAGGCCGAGCGTTCGAACCGCCGCTCGACGCCGTCGACATCGGTATAGAGCGCCCGGTCCCGGGCCGCGCGGGCGGAATCGAGCGGCGTCCCGGTTGCCTTCCGCACGCTGTTGTAGGTCGTCCAGCGCTCTTCGACCAGGACGAGCCCGCGCCCCAGCTCGGGGCACTGCATCTGGCGGCTGGCGAACAGTCGCGCACGCAGGTCGAACGCGGCGATCGCCAGGGCGAGCGTGTCTGCGACCCGGTCCAACCGCTCGAGCCGGGTCGCCGCCGCGGCCGTGAGCGAGCCCGCAGGTGCCGCGACGGACGCGGGACTCGCGGGCGGTTCTACGGCCGAGT
The DNA here is from genome assembly GCA_035635735.1 of Gemmatimonadales bacterium. Lineage (GTDB taxonomy): Bacteria > Gemmatimonadota > Gemmatimonadetes > Gemmatimonadales > GWC2-71-9 > AG41. The sequence goes on from DASQAM010000377.1 coordinate 1,759, forward strand.
AGAGCCGGACCAGCCCGGCGACGGCCAGGACGGCCACCGCGGCGTACGCGGCCCCCCGTGCGATGCGCCCGATCCGCGCGGCGGACGCCCAGCGCCCGCTGCCCTCGTCGCCGCCACCGAACTGGTCGGGCAGAAAGACCCACGGTTGCAACGACGACGACGCGCGCCGGAGCGCGGGGGGGGAACCGGGCGCCGCGGTGACCGCGGCAACGGGAAGGAGGACGGGCGGCACGAGCGCCGTCTCCTCGGTGCGGTAGTTGTCCCAGCGCAGGCGCGTGGGCTTGCTCCCGTCGGGCCGGAACGATGCCGGATCGACCAGCTCATAGAACGGCAGGCACTCTTGCGCCCAGCCGCTACCCGCGGATCGACGCAACACCCCGCCCACGGTCGTGTCGCCCGAGCCCACCACCACGGCCACCTGCCACGGTTGGACGAAAAACGCCCTGTGCGCGTCTGCCTCTGCAGGCGACAGCGCGGCCTCCCGACCGCCCCCTCGGTACCAGCCGACCAGCAGATCGCCGGATTTCCGTAACACGTCCTGCGCCACTACCCAGCCCTGCACCAGCACCGTCTTGGCGTCGTCGTCCGGGCTCCCAGGGAGGCGTATGGTCGACTCGACGACGACATACGGCACCCCGGTTTCTGGGGCGTCGACCACGTCTCCGGTCAACAGCCCGAAGCACGCGGCGCCCGTCGCCGCGCAGTGATCGTACACGGCGGCGAAAGCGTGCTGCGTGATGAAAACGGGGAAGAGCCCGGCGTCCCGCTCTGCCGCGCCCTCGATCGGCTTCCAGAGGATGGAAGCCGCAATCGGCATCGGTCGTTGGTCGGAGCCGGCCTCGGCGGGCTCAGCCCCGCCAGGGATGCGGAACCGCGCCACCCTGCCCTGCACTTCGTTCTTCACTCGCTTCCACATGCGGCTACCCGACGACCAGATCTTCAGTGTTGAAATACGCCTCTTCGGTCACCGCGTCAACCGGCCCGATGCGAACGCCTGCATCATCCGATACCAGAACTCGAGCGCGTCGTAGAAGCTCGGTACGCTGAGCCGCTCATCGCGGCCGTGCGCCCGCACGTCGTTCTGCTCTTCAAACACCGCCGAGACGCCGTAGGTGGGGATCCCGGCGTTGCGGAGTGCCAGCCCATCGGTGGCGCCTGCTTCCATGACCGGCACGACCGGGATGCCGGGGAACTGGTCGGCAACGAGCTGCTCGATCGGGCCCATGATCGACGCCGTGAGCGGGGATGGTGGGCTCGGGGTCGGCGTGTTGGTCGCCCGCAGCGTGATGCGGTCGTCGGCGGCGAGGCGCCGCAGGGTCGCTTCGACCTCCGAGGCGGGCTCCCCCGGCAGGATGCGGCAGTTGACCGTGAGTCGGGCGGACTGGGGCAGCGCGTTCTCGGCGTGGCCCGCCTCCATCATGGTGGCGACGCAGGTCGTGCGGAGCTTGGAGTTGTAAAATGGAACGGCCGACAGATGTGCGACGGCCGCGCTGTCCGGCGGATCCTTCAGGATGCCGCGCATGTCGTCGGCGAGGGACCCGCTCTCGAGCGCGGCCGAGCGCTCGAAGAACGTCCGGGACACCTCGTTCAGCTTGACTGGGAACTGATACTGCGCGAGGCGCTCCAGCACCGGTGCGAGCCGGTACACGGGATTGTCCGCGGGCCGCGGGAGGGAGCTATGCCCGCCCTTGTCGGTGGCTTCGAGCACGTAGGTCGCATAGACCTTTTCGCTCGCCTGGACCACGAACATCACGCGGCGCCCGTCCCGCAACACTCCGCCGCCCGCGTCGGTGTTCAGAGCGAACTCCGCGTCGATCAGATCGCGATGTTTCGCCACCACCCACGCGATGCAGCTGCCCGCGGTCTCTTCGTCCCCGTTGAGCATCAGAATCAAGTCGCGCCGCGGCTTGAACCCCGCCTGCCTGAGCCGAATGAAGTCGGCGACGAGCATCGCGGCTCCGGCCTTGTTGTCGGTGGTGCCGCGCCCGTAGAAGTAGCCGTCTTTCTCGAGGAAGGTGAACGGGTCGACGGACCAGTCCGCCCGCCGTGCGGGCACCACATCCAGGTGCGCGAAGACGACGATCGGAGGCCCGTCCGCCCCGGTGCCGCGGTAGCGCGCCACGAGGTTCCCGTGCTTCGCATCGGGGCCGAGCAGCACGTGCACATCGGCCGCCGGGAATCCAGCGGCGAGGAGCCGTTGCGCCATGGCGCGGGCGGCGCGCGGCGTGTTGCCCAGCGAGTCGGTGGTATTGATCTCGATCAGCTCGCGGAAGAAGTCGCGCGCGAGCTGGCTGTCGGCGGGCGTGCGCCGCGATTGCGCG
>DASQAM010000378.1:0-1536 GCA_035635735.1 Gemmatimonadales bacterium
GCCCTCATCACTGGCGACGAGAGCGAGACGGGGCTCACGATCGCTCGCTACAACAATCTCTCCACCGATCACGGAATCCGGCGGCTCACCCTGTACGGGCTCGACTCTTACTACTATCCGGTGGGCGCACGAGGTGTCGTCGCACCCTTCGCGCTCACGGCCCTCGGCCTGGCGCGGGTCACAGAAATCGACTCGCTGTGCTTGTTCTCTATCATCTCCTGCAACGCCAACGCCGCGGCGACCAGCCAGCTCGCGCTCGCCTTCGGACTCGGCGTGCGCGTGAATGTCGGCCGCGCGGTCGTCGCAACCCTCGCGGGGCGGTTCCTCGAGGTCCCGGGGAGTCAGATCCAGGCGCTCGAGGCCGTGGCGAACGCGTCCGTTGCGTTCGGGGGAGTGCGCAAAGGGGAATTTCTCGACGGTACGGTAGGTCCGGCGGCGAGCTTTCTGATTCCCATCTCCGGCTCCCTGCACGGGCGCGCTCCGTTCGTCGGGGCGCGATTCCGCCGCGACACCAAGAAGGCGGGCACCGTCGCCGTCCAGATCGACTTGGCCCCGCTCCGCATCACCGCTGGCTGCCCTCCCACCGGTTGCGACGAGAATGCGGTGCTCTTCGCCCCTGCCTACGAGGCATCGGTTCGTCCCGCGTGGGGGCGGGTGTACGGGCAGGTCGGCCTGCTGCTCGCCGGTGTCTATTCACAGGGGCCTGACCGTGGCATCGCCCAGGGAGCTCATGGCGGCTTGGGTGCCGACTTCTACAGCGGCCGGGCCATGTGGAACCTCAACGCGCGCCTCCTGTGGCTGCAGCGTAACTCGGGGGAAAACGTGTTCGGGGTGCAGGTGGGGGTGAGCGTGAGCCCGACGCTGGGCGGCACAGGGCGGCAGGGGCGGCAATAGGCGGCACGGGGAGCCTCTGCTGCCTCTGCCGCCCCGGGTGGGGTTGGGCAGCGCCGGGTTGCCGCCCTATATTACATCCATGCGCGTCACCACCTGGGCCGAGTACGGGCTGATCGTCTCCGTGAACCTCGCCAAGCGTGCGGGGCAGGGGCCGGTCGCGGCGCGCGAGCTCGCCGAGCAGGAGCGCCTGCCCCACGATTACGTTGAGCAGATCCTGCTGCGGCTGCGGCGTGCCGGCCTGGTGGATTCGGTCCGTGGCGCCAAGGGCGGATACCATCTCGCCCGTGAGCCTCACGTCATCACCGTTAAGGACGTGATCGAAGCCTCGGAGCACGTCACCTTCGAAGTCAACTGCGACCTCCATCCCGTCGATCCTCAGCGATGTAGTCCGGAGGCTGCGTGCAGCATCCGGCCCGTGTGGCGAATGCTGGAGCAACGGATCAACGATCTGTTGGCCGGCATTTCCCTCGCGGACTTGACGCACGATGAGCCCGAGCTGTACCACATCGCCGGGGCTTTGGCCGGGAACTAGACCCGCCATCCCAATTGTTTTTTTTGGACTGAAACCCGACTGGCGCTGTCGGGTTTAACCTGATTGGAGGTAAGCGTGGCGTATGCGCATCCCGAGGTACTCGTTTCCAC
>DASQAM010000379.1:0-2378 GCA_035635735.1 Gemmatimonadales bacterium
TGCTCGAACTCCGGCGCGCCGCGGATGAAAAACCCCTCGAGCAGGTCGCCGCGGTAGAGGTCCAGGGCATCGGCGAGGTGGCCCGACTCCGCGGCGCGCTCGAACTCGACCACGTCGCAGCGGATTTGCTCGGCGTCGAGACCGATGTCCTCGTCAGCGCGGGTCACGAGCACGCCGTCACCGAGCGCATGCCGCAGCCCGTGCAGTGACTGGCGCAGCGCAGCGCGGGCATGCTCCTGATCCAGGTCGGGCCAGAAGAGAGCTACGAGGGAGTCGCGCCGGTGCAGACGTCTCGGTGTGGCGGCGGCGAGGTAGGCGAGCAGGGCGACGCGCTTCGGCTGGGCCAGCACCGACGTGAGCTCGCGCCCGCCGGCCCCGAGCAGGTTCAGCGCGCCCAGAATCCGAAACTCGACCACGGGACCCTCTCCCAACACCTGCAGCACCACGCATGCCCAAGCTTGCGCGGGCAGCGTCATCGCTCCGTTACGGCGAGTGTAACGCCCCACTCACACGGCGCCGCTACTGTGTCGCGTCGACCGAACGTACGGCGTCGGGAATCGCTCCGCAACGATGCCGTTGCTCACCACGGGAAGTGCAGACCGGAGCACCTACAGGAGGTGAACCATGCTACGCGTCGCCCGCTACACACTCGCTGCTGCCTCGATCACCCTCACGCTCGCGGGCTGTCAGGATGCCGCCGCTCCTCACGATGCCGCGAGTCTCCTCGGGACACCCCCGTCGATGTCGAGCGGGATGGAGTCCTCGTCACTCCTCATACCGCGGACCGTCGACCCGCGGACGACCGACCCGGACATCACCTGGGCGCCCGCGAGTGATCCCCAGCTCGCATTCCACCACATCTGGCTCGACCCCTCCGCGCGCCGCAACGGAAAACTCCTGGTCTTCATGCCGGGCACCCGGAACGTCCCGGCCAGCTGGCAACACCTGGGGTCGGAGGCCGCGCGTCTGGGCTATTACGTGATCGGCCTCATGTACCAGAATGAGGTGGAGGTCATCGGCGTCTGCACGGGCAGCCCCCACCGCGACTGCTCGGGAAACATGCGCTGGGAGATCCTCGACGGCACTGATCGCTCGACCTTCGTGAACGTCACACCGGCGAACAGCATCGACAACCGTTTGACGAAACTGCTGGTTTACCTTGACCGCCAGTTCCCCGGCGAAGAGTGGTCGAGGTTCCTTAACCATGGCGAGCCGAAGTGGTCGAGGATCGTCATCAGCGGCCAATCGCAAGGGGCGGGCGAGGCGGCGCTGATTGGGAAGCTGCGCCACGTGAGTCGCGTCGTCATGTTCTCGGGACCGCCAGACGCGCGCGTGCCCGAGGAAGCCGACGCGTGGGTCTCCATCGGGGAGACGCCCGCGGCCAAATACTTCGCGCTCTTCCACGACCGCGATCGCCTCGTCGCCGGCATCCGCGCTAACCTCACGGCGTTCGACATGGAGCGGTTTGGCGCTCCCGTACAGGCGGAGCTCGGCGAGCCGCCGTATAGTGGGACGCACATCCTCTTCACCGACCTCAAGCCGACGCTTGGATATGACGCTCCCAATGCGCCGCACCAGAGTACGGCCAAGGACAACAACACACCCATCGGGCCGGACGACGTACCCCTCCTGCGGGACGCGTGGCGCTATCTGTTGGGAGAGCACGAGGCCGATGAGGAGCTAGCGGATGATCACGACGAGCAGGACCAACTTCGCGTCGGGCATGGCGCGGTGAGCACACAGCGATAGGTCCAGTGCGAAACGGCTCGCCGGGCACGGTGCTCGAGCGGGCCGTTTTGTGGCGGACTCGATAACGGAAGCGCGGCGGCGTAAGTTGGCCGGGTCCCCGACCCATCGTCCCGGAGGCCGCCCATGCTACTCGCCCTGCTCCCCGCTCTCGCCCTCGCCCAGGCGCCGACCATCGCGATCCGCGCCGGGACAGTCCTCGACGGCCGTGCCGGCATCCTCCACAATACCACCATCGTGATCGCCGGGTCGCGTATTGCGCGCCTCGACCCGGCCCTCACCGCCACGACGTACGACCTGAGCCGGCTGACCGTCATGCCCGGCGGCATCGACACCCACGTTCACCTCACGTCCCACTTCGACGCGAACGGCCGGGCGCACAACGACCCGGGCGGAGCCGAGCCGCTGGACCAGACCGTGCTCTACACGGAGGAGAACGCGTATCGCGCCCTGATGGCGGGCATCACGACCGTACAGAGCATCGGCTCGACGCTCGATCGCGACCTGCGCGACGCGATCGCGCGGGGCACGATCCCGGGCCCGCGCGTGATCACGTCACTCGACTGGATCACGCCCGAGGACGGCGACGCCGACGGGCTACGGCGCACCGTGCGGCAGCGCGTTGCCGCGGG
>DASQAM010000380.1:0-10732 GCA_035635735.1 Gemmatimonadales bacterium
GCACTGCACCGCACTCCCGCTCGAAGTCGGGCCTCGGATTGCGGGCCGTGTAGAGAATCCGCATCCCGAAGGGCACTGCACGGCGCCCCACCGCCTGGCCGATCCGTCCGGCGCCGAACAAGCCGAGGGTACGGCCGCGCAACTCGATCCCGAGCAGCAGCTCGGGATGCCACCCGGTCCACGAGCCGCTCTTCACCAACTGGGCACCGGGCACCACGTGGCGGGCGCAGGCGAGGATCAGCGCCCAGGCGAGATCGGCGGTCGCGTCGGTGAGGACGTCGGGAGTGTTCGTGACCGTGACGCGGCGCATCTCGGCGGCCACGACGTCCACGTTGTCGTGCCCGACGGCGCAGTTCGCCACGATCTTCAGCTTGGGAAGGCGCTTGAGCTCGCTGCCACCCACCCATCGTGACAAGAGCGGTACGAGCGCGACGTAGTCGCCCGACGGAGTCGGCTGGTCCGTCGGGAGCCAGGTGACGTCGAGGCCGGCCACCTGGTCCGGCTCGAGCAGCCGCTCGAGCTCGGCGGCGATGAGGACGCGGTGACCCACTACCTCCTCATCTGCGCCCGACGGATCGAATCGTCCACGGCGAGCGCCCGTGCGGGGTTCCACTTGTAATAGAGCTGGAGACACGACCCCGCCTGCATCTTGCGCTGCCGGGTACAGGTCGCGACCTGCTGCCGGTGGTTCGCCGCGTCGTGGCGCCACACCGAATCCTCGGTGGCCATGGCGCGGGCTTCGGCCCAGCCGTAGCCCATGAGGCAGCGCGTCACGTCACCCGACGGGTCCTTGGCGCAGTCGGCGATTTCCTTCTTGTGCCGCGCCGCCTCGGCGCGCCATGTCGAGTCGGCGTGAAGCTGCGCGATCGAGTCCTGCTCCTGTTGGTACGTGGTAGCCGCGGTGACCGCCGCCGCTTGATTCCACTTGTACTGCAGCACCAGACACTGTGCCGCACCCTTCGCGTCCATGGTGATCCTGCTGCACTCGCGCACTTCGGCGGCCTTCTTGGCCGCCGACTTGAAGCAGCCGAGGGTGGATGCCGTGACCGCGGCGGCGAACCAAGCCTTCGTCCAGCGCATCGGGAACCTCCAGGTGCGGGCGACTCGAACGGGCGGGCGCTTCCCGGAAAGATCACGGACAGGGTGGGATTCGAACCCACGGTGCCCTTGCGGGCACACCGGTTTTCGAGACCGGCCGTTTCAACCGCTCACGCACCTGTCCATTAACGGCTAGAGAACAGGATACAGTAACAGACGCACAGACGCACAGAGGAGAACAGGAAAGGGATAGCAGGTAGGCTTACCTGTCGACTGCTCACTGTTCACCACTGCTGCGTCTGTGCGTCTCTTACTGTTTGCTGTCACCTAGCCTTACACGGATAGGGTGGGATTCGAACCCACGAAACGGTTACCCGTTTACGCGCTCTCCAGGCGCGTGCCTTCAGCCGCTCGGCCACCTATCCCGAACTACTCGACGCACAGACGCGTAGTAAATACCAAGACCGTGCCGGTTTCGCTACGGGCCCGGGCGCCGCGAAACCCCCACCCCTCCCGCGCGTATACTTGAAGTCTCCCGGAGCGACCCTTGAAGAGGAGCGACGGATGAACACGCTGCCGAAGAAACGCGAGCCAGGCGAAGCGCCCGAGGTCAACGCCATCCCCACGTGGCGGCAGCTGGCGGAGCGGTTCCGCGACCTGATGAAGGACTTCCTCAAAGAAGGCAGGGAGCTCGAGCGCGAGCTCGAGCCAAAGCTGCTCCCGGCGCTGAAACGCTTCAGGCTGGAGATCGAAAAGCTCATCGCGAAGCTCGAGCAGCGGTCGAAATAGGCTCGAACATCCGTATGACGGAGCCCCGAACCACCGAGCGGCCAGCGCATCACTGGCCGCTCAGGCCTCGCGCCCCGGCCGTGACTTAGAGGCCGCCGAGCCGGACGCCCCCCGTGATCGGGAAATGAGTCGTCTTGTAGCCCAAGAATTCGCCGGGCTCGAAGTAGCGGAATTCGAAGAACAGCGCAGTGATACCGCCGACGCGGTGGATGAACCCGCCACCTACGTTCCAGGCGAACTTGGTCTTTGACGTGTCGGCGGTGACGTTGCCGGACTTGGCAGAGAACTTGACGTTGTACAACCCGATCCCGGTCAGCAGGTACCCCTGCACTCCTTTGGACGACCGGAAGTTGTACGTCAGGTCCACGTTCGCACCGAGCAGCTTGGTCTTGCCCTCGATCGGCACCCCAGCCGCAGCCGAAAGGTCGGCGTTGAGCTTATCGTTTCCGCCGTTCTCGCCGAATATGCCGTCCACCCGGAATCCGAGGGGGCTTCTGGACAGCTTGAAATCGACGAGCGCCGTGCCCTGCCACCCGACCTTGAAACCGTCGCCGTTCTCATCCGAGTGATAATTGCCCGTGGGAACGGTGAGACTCCCGCCGGCGCCGAACTGCACGCGGGTGCCCTGAGCCGCAGCGGTGACCGTGGCGACGAGTGAAATAAGGACTAGCGCGCAGCCTGCTCTCGTTGCGCTCGACATGCGCACCTCCTTGATGGGCCAAGACATGGTAGATCGTGCCCGTTGGACGTCTCCTACCGTAACGTACCGGTGTGGAACGCGCTAGGGCGTTTTTGCGGCAGCGTGGGGTGGGTTTGCGGCAGCTAGAGCGGCTCGAACCGCGCCGTGAAGTGCCGCAGCCACGGCGCCTGGTCGACGATGCGATAGCCCCGCAGCCGGTCCTTGCGCCGGGCCACCTCGGCGATCACCTCGGCCACGTAGTCGATGTGACTCTGGGTGTAGGTGCGCCGCGGCACGGCGAGGCGTACCAGCTCCAACGGGGCCGCGATTTCGCTGCCGTCGGGCTGCCGTTTCCCGAACATCACGGAGCCGATCTCGACACCGCGCACTCCACCGGCGCGATACAGCTCCACGGCCACCGCCTGCGCGGGATACTGCGCCGGCGGCACGTGCGGCAGCAGCGTTCGCGCGTCCAAATACACCGCGTGCCCCCCCGGGGGCTGCACCACGGGGACGCCCGCCTGCTCGGCCTTCTCGGCCAGATACGCGGTCGAGCGCAGCCGGTACTTGAGGTAGTCTTCGTCCAGGGCCTCATCCAACCCGGTCGCCACCGCTTCCAGGTCGTAGCCTGCGAGCCCGCCGTAGGTCGGGAACCCCTCCGTGAGGATGAGCAGGTTGCGACACTCCCGCGCCAGGTCGGGATCGTGCATCGCGAGAAACCCCCCGATATTCGCGAGCCCGTCTTTCTTGGCAGACATGGTGCAGCCATCGGCGAGTGCGAACATCTCCCGTGCGATCTCGCGCGGCGCCTTCCCGGCGTAGCCCTCCTCGCGGAGCTTGATGAAATAGGCGTTCTCGGCGAAGCGGCACGCGTCCAGGTAGAGCGGGATCGCGTGCCGCTCACACACGGCGCGCACGGCCTTCAAGTTCGCGAGACTCACGGGCTGTCCGCCTCCCGAGTTGTTGGTCACCGTGACCATCACGAGGGGAATCCGCTCCCGGCCCACTTCGGTAATCGTGGCCTCGAGCGCCGCGACGTCCATGTTGCCCTTGAACGGGTGCTTGGCCGCGGGAATCCGACCTTCCGGGATGACCAGGTCGCGCGCCTCGGCGCCGCAGTACTCGATGTTCGCCCGGGTCGTGTCGAAATGCGTGTTGTTGGGAACGACGTGACCGCGCTTGACCAGCGTCGAAAAGAGAATCCGCTCGGCCGCCCGGCCCTGGTGCGTCGGGATGACCTCTTCGAGTCCCGTGATCGCGCGTACGACGTCCTGGAACCGGTAAAACGAGCGGCTGCCCGCGTAGGATTCGTCCGCGTCCATCATCGCGGCCCACTGACGCGAGGACATGGCGCCGGTCCCGGAATCGGTGAGCAGGTCGATGAGCACTTCGTCGCCGTGCAAGCCGAACAGGTTGTATCCGACACGCTGCAGGGCGGCCTCGCGCTGCTCCGGCGTCGTGTGCTGAATCGCTTGTGTGGAGTGGATGCGGAAGGGCTCTATGATGGTACGAAAGGACATGGCGGTAATGTTACCGCCTTGCTTCAAAGAACGCTCGGAGCAGCTCCGACGACTCCTCCTCTTCCACCCCTCCGATCACCTCCACCTGATGATTCAAGCCGGAGTGACGCAGGACGTCCCCGAGACTCCCCGCCATCCCCGCCTTCGGGTCGTACGCGCCGAAGACGACACGCCCGACTTTGGCGAGGACGATCGCGCCCGCGCATTGCGCGCACGGCTCGAGCGTCACGTACAGCGTGCAGTCGCTGAGTCGATCGGTTTGCAGCAGGGAGAGCGCTCGCTGCACGGCCAAGAGCTCGGCGTGCGCCGTCGGATCGCGCCGGCCGACGGTCTCGTTGTGGGCACGCACGACCATCGCGCCGTCCCGAAGCACCGCGGCGCCCACCGGAACCTCTCCGATGGACGCCGCGCGGCGCGCTTCTTCCAGCGCAACCTCCACGCCGGACAGGTCGGCGGGGGAAAGGGGGCGGGGCCGCTTCCCGCTTCCCGCCTCCCGCCTCCCGCCATTACGCACGCGCTGGCTCGGCCGCCGCCCCGGCAGGGATCCGCTCGAACGTCAGATGGTTGCCGTCCTTGGCCCGCTCTACCCGTACCATGTCGCCTTCCGTGTACTGACCTTGCAGTACGGCCATCGCGAGCGGATTCTGCAGCAGGCGCTGGATGGCCCGCTTCAAGGGCCGCGCCCCGTAGACGGGGTCGTAGCCCTCCGCCACGACCAGCTGCTTCGCGGAGGGCGTCACCTCGAGTCGGAGCTTGCGCTCGGCCACGAGTCGCTCCACCCGCTTGATCTGAAGATCCACGATCTTCGCGATATCCTGGCTCGAGAGCGGCCGGAAAATGATCACGTCGTCCACCCGGTTCAGGAACTCGGGCCGGAACGTCTGGCGCAGGAGCTCGAGCACCTTGGTTTCCACCTGCTCCCAGTTCTCCGTGCCCACCTCGAGGATGTACTGCGACCCGATGTTCGAGGTCATGATCAGCACGCTGTTCCGGAAATCGACGGTGCGACCCTGCGAGTCGGTGAGCCGCCCATCATCGAGGATTTGGAGCAGTACGTTGAAGACGTCGGGGTGCGCCTTCTCGATCTCGTCGAACAGCACCACCGAGTAGGGGCGCCGGCGGATCGCCTCCGTCAGCTGGCCGCCCTCCTCATAGCCCACGTAGCCCGGAGGCGCGCCGATCATGCGTGCGACGGCGTGCTTCTCCATGTACTCCGACATGTCGAGTCGCACCAACGCCTTTTCGTCGTCGAACAGGAAATCGGCAAGTGCGCGGGCGGTCTCCGTTTTCCCCACCCCTGTGGGGCCGAGGAAGATGAACGATCCGGTCGGCCGGTTGGGATCCTGCAGCCCGGCGCGGGCCCGCCGCACCGCGTTGGCGACGGCGGCGAGCGCCTCCGGTTGCCCCACCACCCGCCGTTCCAGCTCCGCCTCGAGCCGCGTCAGCCGCTCGCGCTCCGACTCGAGCATCTTCGTCACCGGGATCCCCGTCCACTTGGCGACGATCTCGGCGATGTCTTCGGCGTCGACTTCCTCCTTCAGGTACTTGCCCTTCTTCTGAATCTGGGCCAGGCGCTTTTCCGCCTCGGCGATCTCCCGCTCGAGCGCGGGAATCCGGCCGTAGCTGATCTCGGCGGCCTTCTGCAAGTCGCCGCGACGGGTCGCCTGTTCGGCCTCGGCGCGGAGCTGTTCCAGCTGCGCCTTCTTCGCCTGCAGCCCCGTGATCGCGTCCTTTTCCGCCTGCCACTGGGCCTTCATCACTTTGGAGCGGTCGCGCAGCTCGGCGAGCTCCTGCTCGACCTTGGCCCGCCGTTCCTTCGAGGCCTTGTCCTTCTCCTTGGCGAGCGCCGCCAGCTCGATCTCGTGCTGCACGATCTTCCGCTCCACCTCGTCGATCTCCTGCGGCAGCGAGTCGATCTCGATCCGCAGGCGGCTCGCCGCCTCGTCCACCAGGTCGATCGCCTTGTCGGGAAGGAAGCGGTCGCCGATGTAGCGATGCGACAGGGTCGCCGCGGCCACCAGCGCGTTGTCGGTGATGCGTACGCCGTGGTGAACCTCGTAGCGCTCCTTGAGACCGCGCAGAATGGCGATCGTGTCCTCGACGGACGGCTCGCCCACGTACACGGGCTGGAAGCGCCGCTCGAGGGCGGGGTCCTTCTCGATGTGCTTGCGGTACTCGTCGAGGGTCGTGGCACCCACCACGTGCAGCTCGCCGCGCGCCAGCGCGGGCTTGAGCATGTTGGAGGCGTCCATTGCCCCTTCGGCGGCGCCCGCGCCCACCAAGGTGTGCAGCTCGTCGATGAAGACGATGTACTTCCCTTCCGCGCTCGTGATCTCCTTGAGCACGGCCTTGAGCCGCTCTTCGAACTCGCCACGATACTTGGTGCCGGCGATCAGCGTGCCGAGATCGAGCGCGACGAGATGCTTATTGCGCAGCGACTCGGGGACATCCCCGTTCACGATGCGCTGGGCGAGACCCTCCACGATCGCCGTCTTGCCGACCCCCGGCTCGCCGATCAGGACGGGATTGTTCTTGGTGCGCCGCGACAACACCTGCATCACGCGGCGAATCTCCTCGTCCCGTCCGATGACGGGGTCGATCTTGCCCTTGCGCGCCAGCTCGGTGAGGTCGCGGGTGAAGCGCTCGAGCGCCTGATATTTCTGCTCGGGCTCCTGGTCGGTCACACGGTGGGTGCCGCGCACGCCCTGGAGCGCCGCCATGACGACGTCGCGATCCACGCCCGCGGCGGAGAGAAGCTGCTTCGCCGTGGTGCCCTTCTCCTCCAGCAGGGCGAGCAGGATATGCTCGGTCGACACGTACGCGTCACCCAGCGCCTTGGCCTCCTCGTCGGCGCGATCCAGGATCCGCGACACCTCGCGCGACAGCGTGGGCTCGGCCGTCGTGCCCCCCCCCGACTGCCTCGGGAAGCGGTCGATCTCGCGCTCCGTCTCGGAGCTGAGCTGGGTGACGTTGAGCCCCGCCTTCTGAAGCAGGGGCACGACGATGCCATCGTCCTGCGACAAGAGAGCGAGAAACAGATGGGCGTCGTTGATGACAGGATTGCCGCGCGCGCGGGCCAGCTGGCTGGCCTGCTGCAGGGCTTCGGCCGCCTTGACGGTCAAACGCTCGGGTCTAATCATGGTCGTCTATGGGGTCGCCGACGGCGAAAGCAACGTCTGTGCCGGGCAAAAATGCCGTTTTGGCAGAGAGACCTACCGCTCGAGGAGGGCGCAAGCGGCGCCCCCCGTGGACTCCGCGCCCTGAATCGCTCAGAAGCTCACGTTTCGCGAATGCGTACGTTGTTGTTGGTGGCCGCCACACGCGCCACGAGATCGCCGCGGCCCGACTGCTCGATCAGATAGGCCATCGCGCAGCGTGTCCCGTAGCGGTCGACGAAGACTGGAACACGGGCGCCCGGAACGCTCGTGTTTTTCGGAAACACCCCGCGTACCCAGTATTCGTGGAGGACATCGAGGTTGCGCGAGCGCGCTACACGCTCGCCTGGCGGCAGGGCGGAAACGTCTCTGGCGCGTAAGTTCCGCTCGACGGCAGCGAGACGCGCGCGGATCTGCGCCGTTTCCGCGGCGGCGGGGTTGCTCCACGGAACGGGCGACCGGGCGGCGAGGACGAGCAGTGGGACGACCAGGCAGGCAGCGAACGTGACTTTGCCCATGCGGACCTCCGCGATACCGGTTACTTCACGACGATCTTTCTCGTGACCCTCTTCCCGTCAATCACAAGCTGGTAGATGTAGACCCCGGACAACGCCTGCTTCCCTGTATTGCCGACGTACCCGTCCCAATACGCGCTATAGGCGCAACCCATCGTCGTGGGGCAGCTGAGTGCGAGGCTATCCAGCGCCTTGCCCGAGCCCCGCAGTATCGGGATCGCTACGAGCTGGGCGAGCACGTTGTAAATCTTCAGGGACACCACCGGCCGGTGACCCTTGAGGAATAACTCCCCGCTGACCTTGAACGGGATCGTGGTCGCCGGGTTAAACGAGCGATTCTGCTGTGGCCCGATCGTGGGAGGCGGGGTCTGGCCCAATGCCCACCGCGTTCCCCCTTCCATCCCCGCTACCCAAAGCCCGAGCCCCAGCATTGCCCAGGCGTACCGCTTCATCCACCACTCCTCGTGCGAACGAGACGTGACCTTGGGACGGCTCTCCTTGTGCCAAGTGATGCTCGTGCTTCCAGGGCGCTGATCCAAACTACGAGCCGCCTTTCCCCGCTGTCAACCTCGCCAGCACCCGGGCATCGCCCGCGCGGCGGGTCACCCCGCGCCGATCGGCCCATTCGAGCAGTGGGATCAAGTACTTGCGCGTGAGCCCGAGGCGGTCACGCAACACCGCCGGGGTGGCCGGGCCGAGCTCGACGAGCGCGGCCTCGAGGGCGGCGCGGAATTCGGCCAACGCACCTGTCGCCGCGTAGCGCTCGGCGTCGATCGGCTCCGCGGCGCCGGTCCGGGCGAAGTGCGACAGGAGCGCGCGCACGGGAGAGCCGGGAAACTCGCGCTCGAGCTCGGCTACGGTGGGTACCTGCCAGCGAGCATCGGCGAGGCGCTGTGCGAGCTTTTCGCTGGCGTCCGTGGCCCGGGCGTCGAGCGCTGGGCGCCACCCCGGCCGGCGGGCCACGCTGCCCGCCACCTCGAGCTTGCCGCTCTTCACCCCGAAGGCCAACACGGCATCTGTCACGGCGGACGGAGGCGCCGGCGTCCCCACCGCTGCCCGGAGGGCTTGCAGCGACATCCCTGGATCGAGCGGATGCTCCTCGTGGTAACGCCGGACCACCTCCGCCAGCCGACTCGCTTCAGCCACCACCGCCTGTCGGTCGACGACGATCTCGGCCGACGTTAACACCGTTTCCCCAGCCTCCGCGATGACTGCCGTCACACCGCCCGGCGACACGCCCAGCCGCACGGCGAGGCTGTCGGTGGTAAGCCCCGTAAGCCCCGCCTCGACGGCGAGGACCCCGAGCCGTGCCGCCGCGACCTGCTCGAGCGACAACCGGCGCCGCCGCAGGCGGGTGTGCGGCGGGGCGAACGGATCGAGCACGACACCTCCGCCGATGGTGGTTACCGGCGAGAACGAGCGCAGCACGAACCGGTCCCCGCCGCGCGCCACCACGGGCGTCTCGAGCATCAGACGCGCCATGCCTCGTTGCCCGGGGCCGATCGCGGGCGTCTGCACCGCGCGGGCCAGGACCTCGGCGGTGCCGAGGTGCACACGCACGCGCGTGCGGGAGGCGAGCGCTTTCCGGGCCGTGGGAAGCAGCTCCGCTGCCACATCCATGAGCTCGGTGGCCTGCCAGCCGGGCCCGGTGACGGCGACGTGGCCACGCGTCAGGTCGCTCTTGTCCACGCCCACGAGGGCGAGCGCGGTGCGTCGGCCCGGCACCGCCCGTTCGGCCGTTTGGCCATGGACCTCGATGGACCTGACCCGTGCCTCGCGACCGAGCGGGAGCAACTGGACCGTGTCGCCGACTCGGACACTGCCGCTCCAAGTCGATCCGGTCACCACGGTGCCGGCCCCTGCTACCGCGAACACCCGATCGATCGGCAGCCGAAACAGGTCGTCGGCGGGGCGCTCCACCAGGTCCTCCGCGACGCGCCGCAAGGCGTCGCGCAGGTCGGCCAGCCCTTCTCCGGTGACCACCGAGGTGGCGACGCCCTCGTCCCAGCGCACGCGACTCGCCCCCAGGCGCGTGCTCACCTCGCCGCGCACCAGATCGAGCCACTCGGCGTCCACCAGGTCACGCTTGGTGATCACCGGGATGCCCCGCCGTACGCCGAGCAGCTCCAGGATCGCCAGGTGCTCCTCGGTCTGTGGCATTAGCCCCTCGTCGGCGGCGATCACGAGGAGGGCGACGTCGATGCCGGTCGCGCCGGCCAGCATGTTGCGCACGAACCCTTCATGCCCCGGGACGTCGACGACGCTCGCCTGGATGGCGTCGTCCAACGGGAGCGGCGCGAATCCGAGGTCAATGGTGATGCCTCGCCGCTTCTCCTCCTCCCAGCGGTCGGTATCGACGCCGGTGAGCGCCTTCACCAGGGCCGTCTTGCCGTGGTCGATGTGACCGGCGGTGCCGATTACGAAGCGGCGGAGGGGACCGGAGTGCGAGTGGCCAGGGGTGGCACCCACGCGCGACGCTCCCAGAAGTCCAGGGCGGAAAGTGAGCCGGCCTCGTTGAGGTGGTAGCGGACAAATCGGGCGACGAGGCGGCGGTGAGCCGCGGCATGGGGCGAATCGAGCGCGGGGAGGTCCGCCCCGGGGTCGTTCAAGGCGAGGAGATCGCGATACGCCTGGGGCGGCAGCCGGCTCGACGGCTGGCGTGGGGAGGGCGCCTGCAGGCAGCGCGGGCAGAGCGCGCCCCCATCGGCCACGCTGAACGACACCGGCTCGTCGCCCGCCGGCTCGATGGCCGCGCCGTCTCGCGCGCATGCGGTGAGCGACGGCTCGAAGCCCAGCACCGCCACGAGCCGCCACATCGCCCGCAGGGCGGTGGCATCCACTCGCTCGGGAGCCGCGGCCTCGAGAACATCGAGCGCGGCAGTGAGTGTGTCGTAGGCCACCGGGAGCGGTGCCGGGGGCGCCATCTTGAGCATCACCTCGGCGAGCGCCGCGGCGCCCGCGAACCGGCCGACGTCGCCGGCCAAGTCGCGCCGCAGGTTCACGAGGTCGAAGGCGCCGAGCGTGTGCAGCTCGCGC
>DASQAM010000381.1:0-8560 GCA_035635735.1 Gemmatimonadales bacterium
CGTGGATACCCTGCGGGTGAGCCGTGCCACCCTGGCAACAGTGCGTCGGCTCAAGGCGGCGCTCGCGACCGGCCAGCGTGAGCCATACGTCCGCGTCGACGGCGGCGCGGGCGCGGCTCTTGCCAACTACGCCCGCCGCGAGCCGCTCGCCGCGATCGACTCGACCGGCCCGCGCCGGTCCGGACCCGGGCACGGCACGGCCAACGCGGACTTGGATCTCGCGCTCGTCACGAGCCACGTGGTCGCGGTCACGCATCTGCAGCTTGACACCCGACTCAAGTACGACCCCGACTGGTTCGGCAAAAAGGACCGGGTGATCGCCGGCCGGACGGCCGAAGCATACGTCGACGCGCGGTGGAAGTTCGGTGAGGTGTTCTTCGGCCGGCTGGACCGCAACTGGGGGCCGCCCGGGATCGAGGGCCTGCTCCTCTCCGCCAATCCGTATGGCCTCGATCACCTGGCGTTTGCCGTCGGCCCTCCCAAGATCCAGCTCCAGGCGATTGCCACGCAGCTCGACGACCGCGATTCGAGCGGCGCGGTGGTCCATCGCTTCATGATGCAGCATCGCCTCCTGTTCACACCCGGCCGCTGGGGCCTGGCTCTGTGGGAGGGATCTGTGCTCTCCGGGACGGCCCGGTCGTTCGAGCTGTGGTATCTAAACCCGCTGAACTCGGGAATCCTGGAACAGTGGAACAACGGCGGCAACGTGAATTCGTTCGTGGGGCTCGACTTCGAGCGTCGCGGCAAGGTCACGCTGTTCGGCCAACTGATGCTCGATGACATCCAGGTGGACCGCGCCGGCGCGAGCGACCAGAAGCCGGTGAGCTACGCCCTTACCGTGGGAACCCAGGGGGCGGTCGGGGGCGCGGCGACTGTGTGGCGCGCGTGGTATACGCGTGTCACCAACCTCACCTACCGCAACGAGGACGATCTGCAGGTGCCGCTGTATCACTTTCTCGGCACCGGTCGCAATTTCGACGACTACGATCAGGTGACGGTCACGCTCGGGGTGCTTCCCCGGGCGGGACTCTTGCTCACACCGGAGCTCACGTTCCTGCGACAAGGCGAGGGCGACCCCCGCCAACCCCACCCGCCCGTGACGGCGTACCCCACGACGCCGACGATCTTTCAGGGCGTCGTCGAGCGGACCCTGCGCGGCGCGGTGTCGGGTTCCTTCCTGGCGACCGATCGGCTGAGCTTCGGCTTCGACGCGGGGGTGCATCGCATTACGAATTTCCAGCATGTGTCGGGCGACAGCCGCACGCGATTGCTCGGCTCCGTAAGCGTGAGCTACCGATTCGGGTTCGCCAGGCCGCTGCAGTGACGTCTTTCCAGCCCGAACCCCGGCTCACCCGCGACCATCTCGAGCAGCTGTTCACCAAGATGGCGGCGCGACGGGTCGTCGTAGTGGGCGATGCGATGCTCGACATCTATCTCGCCGGTGACGCGGAGCGGATCTCGCCCGAAGCCCCGGTCCCGGTGGTGACGGTGCACACCCGGCGCGCCGCGCTGGGCGGCGCGGCCAACGTAGCCGCGAACGTGTCGGCGATCGGCGCCGAGTGCCGGCTGGTCGCGGTGATCGGGGACGACGCGCGAGGCGACTCACTGCGCACCGAGCTGGCACAGAACCGGCTCCCCGACCGCCACATCGTCGTCGCCGCCGCGCGACCCACCACGTCGAAGACCCGCGTCACGGCCCGCGGCCAGCAAGTGGTGCGCATCGACGAAGAGGTGGAAGACCCGATCGCGCCGCGCGCCGAGAACCAGCTGCTCGGCCAGCTGGACGCGGCGATGGCGGACGCCGATGCGGTGCTCATCGAGGACTACAACAAGGGCACGCTGACGCAGGGGGTGATCGAGCGCGCGATGACCCTCGCCAAGAAGCGCGGCATTCCCGTCGTCGTGGACCCCAAGTTCAAGCATTTCTTCGCCTACCGGGGCGCCACGCTGTTCAAGCCGAACCGCCGGGAGCTCGAGCAGGCGATGGGCGCGACGCTCGATCTCGCGCACCACGACGCGCTCCCCACATCGCTCGACAAGCTCGGCGTGGACAATCTCCTGCTCACGCTCGGCGCCGAAGGCATGGTGCTCGTCACCAAGGACCGGCAGCTCACGCGCATCCCCACGATGGCGCGCGAGGTGTTCGATGTCTCGGGCGCGGGCGATACCGTGACGGCCTGGGTGGGGACGGCGCTCGCGGCGGGGGCATCGGTGCGCGAGGCGGCGCAGGTGGCGAACTACGCGGCCGGCGTGGAAGTAGGAAAGTCGGGCGTCGCCACCGTGTCGCCGACGGAAGTGCTGGCGATGCACGAGGCGCACTACGATCAGCTGGGAAAATTGAGAAGAGGAGGACTGTTGTAGACCCGCGTGGTTCTACCGCCAGACCAGCCCCACTCCGATCACCACGCCGTCCACCGTTTCCAGTCTCGAGCCGCCGCCCAGGACCGCATGGTCGATCCGGTACGCGACCCTGACTTCCAGGGGCGCCCGCGCCAGCCGCACGATCATGCCGGCCTCGCCGCCCTGCGCGTGATCGAACGGCTCCGGCACGTTGGCGTCCGCCGCCACGGCTCGCCACAGCTCCGCATAGCCACGCACGGCCGAGCCGATGAACGGCTTGGCGGCGCGCACCCGGAGCTCCCAGTAGATCCACCGCTGCGTCTGCCCGCTCGCGGCGTAGGCGCGCGCGTGTGGCCCGGCGGAGAGCGTCAGCCACTCCACCGGCCGGACGCCGAGCAAGACCGAGCCCTCGACCAGATCGCGCGCGGGCGCGCTGCCGGTGTCCGGATCGAGCCGGCCCTGGAGGTAGCTCAGGCCGAGCTGGACCCGCCCGAGGGACACCGTCCCCTCGCCGCCGAATGCCGCGCCGCTAAACTGGAAGGCCTCGCCGAGCTGCTCGGTCCGCACGCGGGTGGTCACGACCGACGCGGCGACCGCGGAGTGGATCGTCTGGCCCGGGAGCCGGCCCACGCCGACCGCCGCGGCCAGCGACAGCAGCCACCCCACCCTCATGGTCCGGCCGCTTCGATCGCGGCCGGATCGCCCGCGTGGATCTGGAGCCGGACATCGGCGAGGCGCCGGACGTTCTCCGCCTGCACCGCCGCCACGCGGGCCCGCCACTCCTCCCGCACCGCGTCGTTGGCGCGAATGTTCGCCGACAGCGGCCGGCCAGATCGATGCAACAGGTATCCCAGCGCGGTCGCGACTCCCACGGCGCTCGCGACCGCGACGCGGGGCCCGGACGGCGTGTCGTGGCTGCCCACCGCCGCGGGCAGGGAGACGACGGCCGCCGACAGGAGCAGCCCACCCAGTAACGCCCGCGTCGCGGGACCGCTCACCGCATGCTCGGGGCGCAGCTCGGAATCCGCGGGAGCATCCGGCCACGGTAGCGTGTCGGGACGGTTGATCTTGAGGTCGAGTCGGAGCTGCACCATGCTCGCCAGCTCGCCGGTCGGGGCCCGCGACGCGACGCGCAAGAGGAGGCGGTCGACCGGCACGGGCTGCGCGGCCGCATCGCGGCCGTCCCACTGTACTTCGAGGCTGTCGCCGATCGGGCCGAAGTAGAGCGGCCGGAACGAGGTGCCGTTCTCGTACAGTAGCGTCACGTTCACCGTCTGGAACGAGCTCGCTACGAGCCGCGCGCGGAGGGCACCGTCCTGGAGTGGGATCACCGTGTCGCGCGGGATCACGATGGCCACCGTTTTCGTCCGCAGCCGCACGGCGTCGAACACGCTGGTCGCCTCCGGCGGAAACACGAGCCGGTCGGGGCGATATCGCGGATCGAGCACTACGAGGCGCCGGAACACCGCGACGGCGGAGTCCCGCCGCCCGCGAAACAGCTCGGCGGCCCCCAGATACACGAGCCCCTGAGCGCGCTGCGCGACCGGCGCCTTGGCGGCGGTGAGCTGCGCGACACCTCGGCGCAGCAGGGACGTGGCCACATCGAACTCGAGGTTCTTGTATGCGCGTATCCCCGTGACGATGAGACTGTCCGGTGACTGGGCCGCCGCCTCGCCCGGTGTGGCGCCGAGCACGCACCCTAGGACACCCAACCACGCCAGGTGGCGCCTCACGGCTTGACCTCCTGAAGCACGATGTCGGTGAGACGCACATCCTGCTGGGGCGCGACGCGGATCGCGAGGTCAACGGGCTGGAACCCGTCTCGCACGATGCGCAGCCGATGTGCACCGGCGGGGATCGACACGCCGGCCCGGGGCGTGTTGCCAATCAGGATACCGTCCACGTAGACCTGACCCCATGGGGTCGCATTGACGAAGAGGCGGCCCGGCGCCGCCGGCGCGGCCACGCGCGGCCGGGGCACGGGCCGGACGACCGAGCGCCCCCCCCGTCGCTCGGGCAGGACCGGTGGAGGAAGTGGGGGGAGCTGGGGCGACACCGTACGCACCGCGCTCTCCCGGACGACGGGGGGCGCGATCGGTGCGGTCGCAGCCTCGTTTCTTGTCGCACCGGAGCTCAGTACCCAGGCGGTGGCCACCGCGCCGCCCACCACCACCAGGCCGAGCACACCCATGGGCACCCAGCGGCGGCGTGGCACGGGGAGCGAGGGCTCGTCAGGGAGCTCGTCAGGGAGCTCGTCTAGGTCGTCGTCCAGCTCCGCGAGCGGGGGTCCGACGATGCCGTGCTCCGCGGGCGCCCCCCCCTCCAATCCGGCGACGAATTCCCCGACACTCGCGAACCGGTCGCCCGGCACCGGGCTCATCGCCCGCTCCAGCGCCCGCGTTACGCGGGGTGGCACGCCGTTGCCGGTCTCGCGAGCCAGCTTGCCCGAGAGACACGCCTGCATCAGCACCGCGAGCGCGTACTGGTCGGCTTCCGGCCCCGCCCGGCCCTCGGCGATCTGCTCCGGCGCGCGGTAGGCAAGCTTGCGGGTCGTGTCGGAGTCTCCGGCGAGCGCGCCAAGCTGCTCCAGGACCCACGGTACCCAGAAGTCGGTCACCCGAGCGTCGCCCGCGGCATCGATCAGCACGTTGGTGGGCGTCAGGCCCGCGTGGACGACGCCGAGGCGGTGCGCCGCATCGAGGGCGTTCGCGACCTGCCCGACGATCCGCAGGCACATGGAAGGTGCCATGGGCTGGCTCGAGCGCAGCAGCTCCGCGAGGGACCGCCCCTCGACGTACTCCATGGAGCACCAGAAGAAGCGGTCGGTGACGCCGGCGCTGTACCACGGTACCACGTGACGGTGATCGAGCGCCGCCACGACAGCCGCGGCCCGATGGAACGCCTCCTCGACTTCGGCCCCGGCCCCCGCAGTGCGCGGCATCAGTTTCAGCGCGACCGGCTGATCGAACTCCAGGTCCCGGGCGAGCCACACGAGGGACGCGGGCCCGCGGCGGTGTAGGGTCTCGAGCTCGAACAGCCCGCGCAGGTCATCCCGCGCGGCGTCCACGGTATCTCGGCCCGAGGAAGGCTTCTCGACGGAGGTCACAGGATCGTCACGACGTTGAACGGGTTGCTCGTCGCCCCGGTCGGAACCGCAACGGAGCTCACGACGAGCGTATACCCGAGTCCTAGCTGGTCGATCGTCAAGTCCCCGAAGGTAGCCACTCCCGACGCGGCCGTAACCGACGTCGTACCCCCGAGGACCGCGTTCTTGAACACGCTCGCGTCGGTACCTATCGCGACGGTCACATTGCCCGTGAAGGCCGTCGCGGTGTTCCCGAAGGGGTCTCGCGCGGTCACTACCACCGCGGGCGTAATCGAGCTGCCGAGAACCACCGGGCTCGGCTGGGTCGTGAAGATCAACTGCGACGCCGCGGCCGGATCCACGGTCACGCTCGCCGTCTGGTTAATGGTCGTCGTGCCTACCATGGCGGTGATGGTCTTCGTCTCCGCCGCGGTGGAGCTCAACGTCCCCTGCATCTCTCCGTTCTTGTCGGTCGTTCCCGACGGCGTCAGGGTGTTTCCCGCTCCACTCGCCGTGAGGTTCACCGTCGCCCCGCTCACCAGATTGTCGAAGGCGTCACGCACTGTCACCGTGATCGTCGAGACGCTCGCCCCATTGCTCGCAGTGATTGGGCTGGGCGACGCGCTCACCGAGGATCGACTCGAGCTTGGCGGGCCGGGAGTTCCGGTTGCCGTAAACAACACCGGATCCCCGGTAATGCCGCTGGGCGACGCGGTGGCGGTGAGTGTGTTCGGTCCCGGCGTTGCGGCGAGGACCCAGGACGTGACCGTCGCGATGCCATCGCCCCCGGTCGCGATCGGCGCTGTCGGACTGACGGTCCCACTGTTCACACCGGTCGCGAAGGTTACCGCGACTCCCCCCACCGGGTTTCCGCTCGCGTCCTTCACAATCACCGAAGGAGGTGAGGAGACAGCGGTCCCTGCGGGCGCGGACTGGGTGATGAGGCTGTTGCTCGTGATCGACGCAGGCGCGCCAGGCGTGATGTTAAACGCGTCGCTCGTGGTCCCCGTTACCGAGGAGGCACTGGTCACGAGGGTGTAACCCGTTCCCGCTTTGTCGATGCTCAACGTCGAGAACGTCGCCACACCAGCGCTCGCCGCGACGGTCGTGGTACCGGAGAGCGTGCCGCCGCCCGCATTGGTTCCGATCGCCACCGTGACGTTCCCCGTGAACCCGGTCGCCGTGTTGTTGCTCGCGTCGAGGGCCGTCACCTGCACCGCCGGCGTGATCGCTGCCCCCGCCGACGTGGTGCTCGGCTGCACGTTGAACACGAGCTGGGTCGCCGTGCCGGCGGTGATGTTGAACGCCGCGCTCGTCGTGCTCCCCGCGCCCGTCGCCGTCAGGGTATAGCCCGTCCCCACCTTATCGATGCTCAGCCCCGAGAAGGTCGCGACTCCGCTCACCGCCGCGTGGGTCAGCGTCCCCGTGAGCGTCCCGCTGCTCGGGTTCGTCCCGATGGCCACCGTGATGTTCCCGGTGAACCCGGTCGCCGTGTTGCCGTTGCCGTCCTGGGCGGTCACCTGGACGCCGGGCGTGATCGCCGACCCGGCGACCGTGTTCGTCGGTTGCACCGAGAACACCACCTGTGTCGCTGTCCCGGCCGTGATGTTGAACGTCGCACTGGTTGTGCTCCCCGCGCCGGTCGCCGTGAGCATGTAGCCCGTCCCTACTTTGTCGATGCTCAGCCCGGCGAAGGTCGCGACGCCGCCCACCGCCGCGTGGGTCAGCGTCCCCGAGAGCGCCCCACCGCTCGGGTTCGTCCCAATCGCCACCGTGATATTCCCAGTGAACCCCGTCGCCGTGTTGCCGCTGCCATCCTGGGCGGTCACTTGGACGTCGGGCGTGATCGCCGCCCCGGCGACCGTGTTCGTCGGCTGGACGCTGAAGACGAGCGCCGTAGCGGTCCCCGGCGTGATGTTGAAGGCCGAGCTCGCCGCGCTGCCCGCGCCCGTCGCCGTCAGCGTGTAGCCGCTCCCCGCCTTGTCGATACTCAGGCCGGAGAAGGTCCCGACCCCAGCGACCGCCGCGACCGTCTTCGCTCCGGACAAGATGCCGCTGCTGGGGTTCGTCCCAATCGCCACCGTGATATTCCCAGTGAACCCCGTCGCCGTGTTGCCGTTGCCATCCTGGGCGGTCACCTGGACGTCGGGCGTGATCGCCGCCCCCGCCACTGTGTTGGTCGGCTGCACCGAGAACACCAACTGCGTCGCTGTGCCGGCTGTGATGCTAAACGCCGCGCTCGTCGTGCTCCCCGCGCCCGTCGCCGTGAGCGTGTAGCCTGGTCCGACCTTGTCGATACTCAACCCGGAGAACGTGGCGACCCCGGCGACCGCCGCGTGGGTCAGCGTCCCCGAGAGCGCCCCACCGCTCGGGTTCGTGCCGATGGCCAGCGTCACGTTCCCCGTGAACCCGGTCGCCGTGTTGCCGTTACCATCCTGGGCGGTCACCTGGACGTCGGGCGTGATCGCCGCCCCGGCCACCGTGTTCGTCGGCTGGACGCTGAAGACGAGCGCCGTGGCGGTCCCCGCCGTGACGTTGAAGGCCGCGCTGGTGGTGCTCCCCGCGCCGGTCGCCGTGAGCGTGTAGCCCGTCCCCGCCTTGTCGATGCTCAACCCGGAGAAGGTCGCGACCCCCGCGACCGCCGCGACGGTCTTGGTGCCCGTCAGCGTTCCATTGTTCGGGTTCGTCCCGATCGCCACGGTGATGTTCCCGGTGAACCCGGTCGCCGTGTTGCCGCTGCCATCCTGGGCGGTCACCTGGACGTCGGGCGTGATCGCCGCCCCCGCTGTCGTGGTGGTCGGCTGCACGTTGAACACCAACTGCGTCGCCGTGCCGGCCGTGATGTTGAACGCCGCGCTCGTCGTGCTCCCGGCGCCCGTCGCGGTCAGCGTGTAGCCGGTCCCTACTTTGTCGATGCTCAACCCGGAGAAGGTCGCGACCCCGCCCACCGCCGCGTGGGTGAGCGTCCCCGCGAGCACCCCACTGCTCGGGTTGGTCCCGATCGCCACCGTGATGGTCCCGGTGAACCCGGTCGCGGTGTTGCCGTTGCCATCCTGGGCGGTGATCTCGACGGCCGGCGTGATCGCCGCCCCGGCCACCGTATTCGTCGGCTCGACGCTGAAGACGAGCGCCGTG
>DASQAM010000382.1:0-1624 GCA_035635735.1 Gemmatimonadales bacterium
CCGACGATGAGTTCTACGCTCCCGGATCGATCTTCCGGCTGGAGCTCGACCCGAGCGACCCGATCGCGCGCGGCATGCCTGCCCAGTCGGTGGCGTGGTATGAAAGCGGTCCCGCGTTCGAGGTGCTCGATTCGAGTGCCGTGCGCGTCGTCGGACGGTATCCGGCGGATGCGGAGAAGGTGCTGCTGTCCGGGTGGGTGTTGCATCCTGAGCGGGTGGCCGGTCGGGCGGCCCTGGTGGAGGCCAAGCTCGGCACCGGCCGGGTCGTCCTGTTCGGCTTCCGGCCTCAGTACCGGGGGCAGAGCATCGCGACTTACCCGTTGCTATTCAACAGCTTGCGGCTGACTGCACGGTGAAGTGATGCGCGTCTCTTGTCGGTTCGTTGAGTGATTCCTATCGTGTAGCCCCCTTATGGCTGTGGTCCGGCAGGCAGGTGCCCTCTTGCTGGCCGCGCTCCTCACGAGTCGCGGCCTTTTTGCGCAGGACGCCGTGGACAGCGCGACGGCGCCGGCACCGCTCCCGTCCCTGCCGGCCGGCGCCGTCGCGACCGTTCCGGTCGATCAATTGAAGGTGCTGCTGCGTCCCACGGAGATCCGCTACGTCCAGCAGGAATCGGTGCTGCTGCCGCCCACGGCGAACATCAAGGCGCTGTACGTGAACGCATGGGCGTTCGGATCCCCGAAACTGTGGCAGCTCGTGCGCCTCGCCGATGAGACCGAGATCAACGCCTTCGTGATCGACGTGAAGGATGACACCGGCTGCCTGCTTTATCCTTCGACGGTGCCGACGGCCGAGCAGATCGGCGCGAACAAGTGCGTACGGGCGAAGGACGCGAAGGCGCGGCTCGACACACTCGCCGCCCACGGCATCTATCCCATCGCGCGCATCGTGGTTGCCAAGGATCCCCTCCTCGCCGAGCGCAAGGCGTCCTGGTCGGTGAAGGACCGCGGCACGGGCGGCCTGTGGCGCGACCGGATCAACATCGCATGGGTGGACGCTTACAACGACTCCGTCTGGATCTATTCCGCCCAACTCGCGCAGGAAGCCGCGCAGATGGGATTCCAGGAGGTGCAGTTCGACTACGTGCGCTTCCCTGACGAGCCGCGCGAACGGATGGCGACAGCCATCTTCCCCGCGCACCGCGCGGGACAGACCCAGCGCGAGGCCGTGCGCGAGCACGTGGCGCTGCTGAAAGACCGGCTGAAGCCGTACGGGGTTCCCGTCACGTTCGACATCTTTGGGCTCACGGCTTCGGTGACGACCGGCGACCTCGGCATTGGGCAGGTGTGGGAAGATTTCGTGAGCGTGGCTGACGTCGTGCTACCGATGGTGTACCCGAGTCACTATTACCGGGGCGCCTTCGGCTACGCGTGGCCCAACGGCCAGCCGTACCACATAGTGCGCAGCGCCCTCACCGACGCGCTGAAGCGCTCGGAGCCGCTCCCGGGCTCGGCCGAGATCCGCCCCTTCTTGCAGGCGTTCACGCTCGGCCGCAGGCTGCCCCGTTACACGCCTTTCGAGATTCGTGAGCAGATTCGCGCGGCCGAGGACCTGGGCATCACGTCATGGGTGCTGTGGAATCCGCGCAGCGTGTATCAGCGCGGCTCGCTGCGCCCGAAGCACG
>DASQAM010000383.1:0-3542 GCA_035635735.1 Gemmatimonadales bacterium
GCCCTCGGCTTGGATCACGCCGAGCGTCAGCACTTCGGAGAAGAAATCGGCGATCTGGCGCGGCGGAAAATTCACCACGGCGATGACCAGCCGTTGCTGCAGCTCTTCCTTCCGATAGTGCGTGGTGATCTGCGCGCTCGATGTCTTCACACCCAGGTCTCCGAAATCGATGCGCAGTTTGAACGCGGGCTTCCGCGCCTTGGGGAAGTCGTCCACCTGAATGATTCGTCCCACGCGGATGTCCACCTTCGCGAAGTCGTCGTAGCTGATGTGTGGCATTCCGTGTCCCCTTTTGAGGGCGGCGCGGGCGCGGCCGCAGGCCGCTACAGGCGGCACGCCCCTTGCCCATGAGAGCCCCGACCCGCATCGGAGCGTTGTATGACCCGGCACCTGCGTCTGCTGTCGTACGCCACGTTGTTGCTCGCGGGCCCCCTCACGGCTCAGCGTTCGGCGTTGCGCGAAGTGCGCAGCGGCGGCGGGAGCGGGGGCGGGCTGAGCCTGATGATCGTCCAACCCGTCGGCCAATTCAAGCAGTTCGTCAACGGCGGCGCGGGCGTCGCTTTCGCGGCCGTGCCGGCGCTGGATCGGCAGGGTGTCGTGGGGCTGCGAATCGAGGGCGAGCTCCTGGCATACGGCTACATGAACGAGCCGGTGACGCTCAGCGGCGGCGGGTACGCCATTCCGGCCCAAGCGCAAACCTGGTCGTTCATCTTGTCGGGGCAGGCCGGTCCCCAGCTGACGTTCGGCGGCGGCCCGGCGCGCCTGTATGGCTTTCTCACGGGCGGTGTGGTGGACTTCGCCACCACCACGAGCGTGCAAAGCGACTGCGGCTGCGACATCGCGAGTTACGGCGACGGCCACGACCTGGCCCTCGCCTGGCAGGCGGGCGGCGGCATGATGTTCACGCTGGGACGCGGCCGGCATCCGGCGTCGCTCGATCTCGGCGCGCGCTATCTCCGCAACGGCACCGTGACCTACGGCACGACCACGGGCGGCTCGCTGCGCTTCGTGCGCAGCGACGCGAACGCCGTGGTCTACCACATCGGATTGTCCTTCGGGTTCTAAGCCGACAATCAGTCGGCGGGGGTCGCCTCGGGGACGGCGCGGAGCAGCGCGGAGCCGGCTCCGAGGCGCTGTTGCAGGGCGTCGAGGTAGGTGTAGAACACGGGCGTCACGTACAACGTGACGAGCTGTGAGAACGCCAGGCCGCCGACCACGGCGAGACCCAAGGGCCGGCGCGACTCCGAGCCCGCGCCGAAGCCGATCGCCACGGGCAGCGTCCCCATCAGGGCGGCCATCGTGGTCATCATGATCGGCCGGAACCGCACGCTGCACGCCTCGACGATCGCCTCGCGCGCCGACTTGTGCCCGGTGCGCTCGGCCTCGAGCGCGAAGTCGATCATCATGATCGCGTTCTTCTTGACGAGACCCACCAGCATGATGATGCCCACGAACGCGTAGATGCTCAGCTCGGTCCGAAAGACGAGCAGGGTGAGCAGCGCGCCGAACCCCGCGAACGGCAGGCCCGACAAAATTGTCAGCGGGTGGATGAAGCTCTCGTACAGGATCCCCAGCACGATGTAGATCACGACAACGGCGAGCAGCAGCAGGAAGAGCAATCCCTGTTGACTCGCTTGAAACGCCTGCGCCGTGCCGGAGAAACTCGTGCTGATCGTGGCGGGCAGCGTGGCGCGGGCCGTGCGATCGACCGCGCTCACCGCGTCGCCCAGCGCCACGCCCGGCGCGAGGTTGAACGACAGCGTGACCGAGGGCAGTTGGCCGCTGTGGTTGACACTGAGGGGACCCAGGCCGGAGGAGACCTGCGCGACCGCGCCGAGCGGCACCAGGGTGCCCTGGTGGGAGCGCACGTACAGCGTCTGCAGCGCCGACGCATCGCGTTGGTACTGGGGCAAGAGCTCCATGATCACCCAGTACTGGTTGTTGGGCGTGTAGATCGTGGAGACCTGGCTCGAGCCGAAGGCTTCGAACAGCACGTTCTCGATGTCGTTCGCCGTGACGCCGAGCGCCGCCGCGCGATCGCGGTCGAGGCTGACACTCACCTGGGGATTCTTGATCTGCAGATCGCTCGTGACGTCGAGCAGGCCCGGCAGCGCCCGCAGCTTGGCCTCGAGCTTCGCCGCCTCTGGATACAGCACCTCCATGTCGGGGCTCTGCAGCGTGAACTGGTACAGACTCTTGGTCGGCCGGCCGCCGATGCGGATGACGGGCGGCACCGAGAGGTAGACGCGGACGCCGGGGATCGCCGCGAGCTTGGGCTGCAGCTCGCGAATCACGGCGTCGGCATTGGGGCGCTGGCTCCGCGGCGCCAAGTGCAGGCTGACGCGCCCCTGGTTCATCGTGCCGCCGCCCACCGTGGACATGAAGTCCGCCACGTACGGATCGTGCAGCAGCACGTCGGCCACGGCCTGCTGGTGCTGCACCATCGCGTCGTACGACGTGCCTTCGATCGTCTCCGTCGTCCCTGAGACCGTGCCGATGTCTTCGGTCGGGATGAAGCCCTTGGGCACCACCATGAACAAGACGGCCGTGCCGACGAGAATGCCCGCGGAGAACCCCAGCGCCGTGCGGCGGTGGTCCATCACCCACCCCAGCGTACGCTCGTACAGCGCGAGCATGCGCTGGTAGAACCGCTCCGTGACCTCGTAGAAGCGGCCGTGCTGCGCTTCCTTGGACGGCCGCAGGAACCGGCTGCAGAGCATCGGGGTCAGAGTGAGCGACACGAACCCCGACACCAGGATCGCGATCCCGATCGTCACCGCGAATTCGTGGAACAGGCGTCCCAAGAGGCCGCCCATCAGGAGCACCGGAATGAACACGGCCGTGAGCGACAGCGTCATCGACACGATGGTGAACCCGATCTCGCGCGCGCCATCGAGGGCGGCCTGGAACGCCGGTTTCCCCATCTCCATGTGGCGCACGATGTTCTCGAGCATCACGATGGCGTCGTCCACCACGAATCCCACCGACAGCGTGAGCGCCATCAACGACAGATTGTCGAGACTGTAGCCCAGGACGAACATCGCGGAGAACGTCCCGATGATCGACAGCGGCAGGGCCAGGCTCGGAATGACCGTGGCGGAGACGTTCTTCAGGAACAAGAAGATCACCATCACCACGAGGCACAGTGTGATGAACAAGGTGGTCTTGACGTCGCGCACCGAGTCGCGGATGGGCACCGAGCGATCGTACAGGGTGCGCACTTCGACCGATCCGGGGAGCTGCAGCCGCAACCGTTGCATCGCCAGTTTCACGCCATCGGCCACCGCCACCGTGTTGGTGCCCGGCTGGCGCTGAATCGCCAGCACGATGCTGCGGGTGCCGTCGAACCAGCTGGCGGTGTGATTGTCCTGTACGTCGTCCAGTACTTGCCCCAGGTCCTGCAGGCGCACCGGCGCGCCGTTGCGGTAGGCCACGACGAGCGTGCGGAACGCCGGGGCGCTCTGCAGCTGCCCGTCCGCGCGGACCGTATACGCCGTGTTGGAGCCCCACAGGACGCCGGTGGGCAGGTTGACGTTCCACGC
>DASQAM010000384.1:0-3717 GCA_035635735.1 Gemmatimonadales bacterium
ATGTATCCGATCTACGCCTTCGGCTCGGACGAGCAGAAGCGGCGCTGGCTTCCGAAGATGGCGTCGGGCGAGGTGATCGGCTGCTTCGGGCTCACGGAGCCGGACTACGGATCGAACCCCGCCGGCATGATCACCGTCGCGAAGGAGACGAAGGACGGCTGGGTCCTGAACGGGGCCAAGATGTGGATCACCAACGGCTCGACAGCGCAGATCGCGGTCGTGTGGGCCAAGACGGGTAAGGTGGACGACGTGGAGTCGATCCGGGGCTTCATCGTCCCCACCGACACGTTGGGCTTCTCCGCCAAGGACCAGAAGGGCAAGCTCTCCCTACGCGCGAGCGACACGAGCGAGATCGTCCTCCAGGACGTGTGCGTGCCCAAGGATGCCCTGTTGCCCAAGTCGGGCGGCCTCAAGGCGCCGCTCATGTGTCTCACCCAAGCCCGATACGGGATCGCGTGGGGCGCGGTGGGCGCGGCGATGGCGTGTTTCGACGAAGCGGCGAGCTACGCGAAGACGCGCGTGATGTTCGGCAAGCCGATCGGCGGCTTCCAGCTACAGCAGGCGCGGCTCGCCGAGATGCTCACCGAGATCACCAAGGCACAGCTCCTCAGCCTGCAGCTCGGACGGCTCAAGGACCAGGGGAAGGTCACGCCGCAACAGGTGTCGCTCGCCAAGCGGAACAACGTGAACATCGCGACCGACGTCGCGCGTGAGACGCGCCGACTGCTCGGCGCCAACGGTATCCTGGCCGAGTATCAGGCCATGCGCCACCTCGCGAACCTCGAGTCGGTCTACACGTACGAGGGGACGCACGACATCCACACGCTCATCTTGGGCCAGGAAATCACGGGGCTGAGTGCGTTCAACTGAATGCGGAATGGGGAATGCGAAATGCGGAGTAGAAATGAAAGGTCGTTCGCTTCCCGAAGCTGTCACTGACATTCCGCATTCCGCACTCCGCATTCCGCATTTGCTGGCGGGCGCCCTGCTGCTGGCTCTGCTGCCTGCGCTTGCCGGCGCCCAACAGCCCGATTCGGTTCCCAAAGACACCACCACCCTGGCCCCGGTCGTCGTCACCGGCGTCCGACTCCCGACCGTGCGCGAGCTGGCGCGCGGCCTCGCTGGCCGGACCGCCTCGCTGGACGCCCAGGACCTGGACGCGCGCGGCGTGCGGACGCTCGCGGACGCGCTGGAGCAGCTGCCGGGCGTGACCACGTCGGACGAGCTCGGCGCGACGGCGCAGATGGACGTTTCGCTCCGCGGGTTTCAGGTCTCGCCCGTGATCGGCGTGCCACAGGGCGTGACGGTGTACGTGGACGGCGTGCGCGCCAACGAGCCCGACGCACACGAGGTGAACTTCGACCTGTTGCCGCTCGAGGACGTGGAACGGGTCGAGGTGGTGTATGGTCCCTCGGTGTTGCTCGGCCGGAACGCGCTCGGCGCCGCGGTGAACCTCGTGACCCGCCGAGGGGCGAGCCCGGCGGCGCGCGAAATCGAGGCGTCGGCGGGGAGCTGGGGACGCTACGAGCTGAAGGCGCGCGCCGCGGCCCGCCATGGGGTGTGGGACTACTACCTGGGCGCACGCTACGAGCGGGAAGGCGGCTGGCGCGAGGACACGCGCAGCCGGATCGGCACGCTGTTCGCGAAGCTCGGACTCCTGAACGGCACCTGGGACGCCACGCTCAGTTATTCGGGTGCGGACAACAAGATCTTCCAGGCCGGCAGCCTTCCCGAGAGCGTGGCGGTGGTGAATCCGCGCCGCAACTTCACGGGGGGTGACTACTTCGCCCCGCAGGCCCACCTCGCCATCCTGAATGCGCAGCGCCTGCTCGGCCACACGCAGCTCGCCATCAACGCGTTCGGGCGCTCGCTTTCGAGCGAGCAGTTCAACGCGAACTTCGTGGGGGAAGACTCGCGGCAGCAGAACGCGACGCGCATGGGCGGCGGGGCGGTGCAGCTCTCGGGCAAGGTGCCGCTCGGGACCAGAGAGCTCCACTGGCTCGCCGGGGCGGACGCGGACTACGAGCACGTGGCGGTCCACATCTTTGCCGTGCCGGGGGGCGGCTCTCCCGATTCGCTCACGGAGTCGGTGCGCACCAATCAGGTGAACGCGGGGGCCTTCGCCGGCGTGAATCTGGAGGTGGTGCCGCGGCTCACCGCGACCGCCGCGGCGCGCTACGACTGGATCCGCGTGCCGTTCGAGGATCTACTCGACTCGACGCAGAGCGGCCTGCACATCTTCCGGCGTTTGTCCCCGCGCGTCGGGCTGACCTGGAACGGCGGGCGCGGACACGAGGTGTTCGCGTCCGTGAGTCGTGGGTTCCGCGCTCCCGCCATCGTCGAGCTGGCGTGCGCCGACCCACAGGCCGCGTGCCCGCTGCCGTTCGCCCTCGGACCCGACCCCGCCCTGAAGCCTGTCGTGGCCACGACGTACGAGTTGGGATGGCACGTCCGCGCGCCGGGCCGCTTCGACGCCAGCGCCGACGTGTACCGCACCGACGTGCGAGATGACATCTTCTTCATCGCCTCGACCGTCATCGGCGGCTACTTCCAGAACATCGGCGCGACGCGCCGCAGCGGCGTGGAGCTCGCGCTCCAGTGGCAGGGTCCGACGGGGGTACGGGCGTACACGAACTACGGCTACACCCGAGCCACCTTCGAGACGACCGCCACCCTCGCCACCACGCGCGACACCGCCGGTGAGACGGTGACGCCGGGCGACGAGCTCCCGATGGTGCCGCGCCACCGCGTCAATGCGGGGCTCGCGGTCCCGATCCTTCGTCACCGGGGGAACGAGACGGGCGTGGCGCTCGCCGCCGCAGTAGACGCCCGCTATATCGGGCAGCAGTGGCTGCGCGGAGACGAGGAGAACGTCACCCGCCGACTGTCCCACTATACCATCGCCGATCTGTCGCTCACGCTGGCTTGGCGCGACTTCGAGCTGCGCGGCGCGGTGCGGAATCTGTTCGACCGGCGCGTCTACACGTTCGGCACCTTCGCCGAGAACCCCACGGCGCCAGGTTCGCCGGTGCAGCGCTGGCTCACGCCAGGACCGCCGCGGCATGTGCAAATCAGCCTGAGTACAGATTTCTAGACGCCAAGCCGCAAACGGTTGCCAGAAGCCACTTGCCGGGTTTGTTTTCTGCTCCCATGAAGATCGCCGTGTGCATCAAGCGCGTCCCCGATTCCGAGACGCGCGTCAAGATCGCCTCCGACGGCAAATCGCTCGACGAAGCGGGCGTCAAGTTCATTCTCAATCCCTATGACGAGTTCGCCGTCGAAGAAGCGCTGCGACGCAAGGAAACAGCCGGGGCGGGGGAGGTCGTCGTGATCGCGCTCGGCCCCGCTGCGGCCCAGGAGACGATCCGCACCGCGCTCGCCATGGGTGCCGACCGGGGCGTCCTGCTCCAGTCGGAGCGGATCCCCACGGATGGTCTGGAAGTGGCGCGAGCGCTGGCCGCCGAGCTCAAGGGCGCCGGCTTCGATCTCATCCTGTTCGGCAAGATGGCGATCGACGACTACAACCATCAGGTCGGCCCTATGGTGGCCGAGCTGCTCGACCTGTCGTGCGTCACTACCGTGGCCCACCTCGAGATCGAGGGCGCGAAGGGTGTCGCCGAACGGGAAATCGAGGGCGGTGTCGAGGTCGTGGAGTTTCCCCTCCCGGCCGTGCTCACCACCGATAAAGGTCTGAACGAGCCGCGCTACCCCGCGCTC
>DASQAM010000385.1:0-9680 GCA_035635735.1 Gemmatimonadales bacterium
TGCCGTTGACCGTCGCCGCCACCGTGTTGCTGCTCTGCCAGGTGACGGTCCGGCCCACCAGCGGATTGCCGTTCGCGTCTTTAGGCGTGGCAGTGAGCTGGAGGCTGCTCCCCGCCGATACGGTCCCCGACGCCGGCGTCACCGTCACCGAGGCGACGGGCATGTGCACGACCGTGATGGCCGAGGTCCCGCTCTGCCCCTCGCTCGTGGCCGTGATCGTGGCCGACCCGGCCACCACACCCGTCACCAAGCCGGTCCCGTTCACCGTCGCCCCCGAGCTGTTGCTGCTGGACCAGGTGATCGACCGCCCGGTGAGGACGTTGCCGTTCGCGTCCTTCAACGTGGCCGTGAGCTGCAGCGTCTGGCCCTCGTTCACCGTGGCCGACGCGGGCGTCAGCGTCACCGTCGCCACGGGCGCCGGGGGCTGACTGCCGGTGATTGCGAAGTTGCAAACGGTGTGGGTGCCCGTAATCGCGGTCAGCGCCCAGTTGGCGAGCGCCGTCACGCCGCTCTGCTCCGTCCGGAACGCGAAGCCGGTCCCGATCGTCTGCTCGGCGCCCCCCGCCGGCGTCACGTACACCGAGTACGTGTGGCTCGAAACGTCCACGACGACGCGGAAGTGGTAGCCCGTCCCCGCCGTGTAGGCGATGCTGTTCGTGGCGGCGTACGCCCCGCCGTTCCGGGCATCGATGGTGCCGCCCGTGTTGAAGCGCACAATGATCGCGAGATCGGTGTACGCCGCGGCGGCGCCTTGCGACAGGCCGGTCGTGGCATCGAGCCCCGTGCCGTTGGGAGTCGCGTCGAACGTCGCCGTGAAGGCGCCGTTCTGGGAGGTGAACGCGCTGTTCTGGAACGCAGTCGAGCTCGTCGGGCAGGTGCTCGACGGCGGCGTCACCGTGATGGCCGACGTCCCGCTCTGCCCCTCACTCGTCGCCGTAATGGTCGCCGAGCCCGCGACCACACCGGTCACGAGGCCGCTCGCGTTCACGGTCGCGACCGCCGTGTTGCTGCTGCTCCACGAAACGACGCGCCCCGTCAGCGGATTGCCGTTGACATCCTTCGGCGTGGCGGTGAGCTGCACGGTCTGGCCCGCCTGTACGCTGGCCGGGGCCGGGCTCACCGTCACCGACGCCACGGGCACACTCGTCACCGTAATCGCCGACGTGCCGCTCTTCCCCTCGCTCGCCGCCGTGATCGTCGCCGACCCCGCCGCGCCACTCGTCACGAACCCGCCCGCGTTCACGCTCGCGACCGAGGTGTTGCTGCTCGACCAGGTCACCACCCGCCCCGTCAGCGCATTGCCGTTGGCATCCTTCGGGGTGGCGGTGAGTTGGATCGTCTGCCCCTGTTGGATACTCGCCGAGGCCGGGGTGACCGTCACCGACGCCACGGGCACGTTCGTCACCGTGATCGCCGCCGTGCCGCTCTGCCCCTCACTCGTCGCCGTGATCGTCGCCGATCCCGGGGCGATGGCCGTCACGTTCCCATTCACGTCCGCAATGGCCACCGACGTGTTGCTGCTCGCCCAGGTCACTACCCGGCCCGACAGGACATTTCCGTTGGCATCCTTCAGCGTCGCCGTGAGCTGCACCGCCTGGCCCGCCAGCACCGTGGCGGACGCGGGGCTCACGCTCACCGAGGCCACCGGCACCGTGCAGCCGGCGACCGTGACATAGGCCGTGTCCGACAGGTTCCCGGGGTGGCTCGTCGCAGCGACCTTGAACGCGCCGCAATTGCCATCCTGGTAGTGGCCGTAATGGGCCTTGCCGTTGTTGGTCGAGGTGACGGCGCCGTCCGAGGCGCTCCACGTCACCGAAACGTCCGCGCTGTCACCGGTCGCGGTGAAGCCGACGGCGACGAAGTCGTAGGCTTGGTTGGGCTGCAGGGTGACGTTCTTGGGGGCGATGACAAGCTGGGTGATGGTGGATCCGGTACCGGTCGTGCGAACGGGGAGCTCGCACCCGACGATGATGGCGACGACGACCGTCGCCACGGCGGCGGTCCGGTGTTTCAGTCGGGCCAGCCGCTGCGCCAGCTTGTAGGTGAACGTCATGGCACGCCTCTCCGAAGAGAAAAAGGACCGGGCCGCCTAGGTCGACCCGTGGTTGGGATCGCTGGCGGCCCGGCGAGCGTGGCGGATGGACCCGCTGTAGCCCCGTGACTCTGCGTCGCCGCCTTTCGACGGTTTTGCTCTGAGCAGCGTGCTTGGCGGCAATGTAGACCGGCCCTGCTCTCGCCTCCGTGACGCAGGTCAACTCTCGACGTCGCACTCTGGGCCATCGACCCGAAGGCATGCCGAAGCGGCGACGTGGTCCGTTTCACGCGGAAACGCTCCGCACACTCCTGGGCCCGTATCGGGACGCCCGCGCAGCTGTAACGCGCCTGCTACATCAGGGTCGCCGACGGCTCGGGCAACCGGCCGCAAGCATATACACCACAGTGGATTAGCAGACGCGGCCCGCCCGCACGGGTCCTGCTCGGGCATTGGCTCGACGCCTCTGTGAACCGGCCTTGCTGGCCTGCATCCCGCGAGGGAAACCGAGTGAGATTGGCCGTCTTTACGAGCAAGTATCCGGCGCGCGTGGCCACGTTCTTCGAGCGCGACATGCGAGCCCTCGTCGCGGCGGGCGTGGAGATCGACGTGTTTCCGATCTACCCGCTCGATGAGACCATGTGGCGCTACGCGCAGCCGATCCTGGGCGCGGACGTTTTGCCGCGCGACCGGGTGCACCACCTCGGGTTCCTCTCAAGTCTCGCCAGCCTCGGCCGGCCCTCGGTGCGCCGGCTCGCTCGGTTCCTGCCCGACGCGGCCGCGGTAACCGCCGCCGCGCTTCGCTACGGGCCGGTCTCGCTGGCGAAAACGGCGTATGTGCTGCCCAAGGCGTGGGCAACCGCGGACCGCTTCGCGGACCGCTACGATCACGTTTTGGCGTATTGGGGCAACTACGCGGGCACGTGCGCGTATCTCTTTCATCGATTGCAGCGGCGGCGCGTCCCGTTCTCCATCTGGGTGCACGCCGGAACCGATCTGTACTTCCGGCCCGCCTACTTGCGCCAGAAGCTCGAGTATGCGGACAACATCATCACCTGCTGCGCCTTCAACCGCGCCTTCATGCTGGAGCGGTACCCACAGGTGGCAAGTCGCCTCGCGCCCAAGATCCACGTGTCGTACCACGGACTGGATCTGCCGGGTTTCCCGTTCCGTCCCAACGATCGGCCGCCCGCCAAGGTGATCGCCGTCGGTCGGCTCGCCCGCGACAAGGGGTTTGCGTACCTGCTGCACGCCGTGCGAACGCTCGTGAGCCGGGGCTTGCCGGTGACGGTCGAAATCGTCGGCGACGGCAAGGAGCGCGGCACCCTCGAACGGCTGGCGCGCACGCTCGGCATCGCCGATCGCGTGACCTTCCGCGGCTGGGTCAAGTTCGACGATGCCCGAACCGCCATGAGCCAGGCGACCGTGCTGGTGCATCCCTCGGACGGGTTGGGGGACGGGTTACCCAACGTGTTGCGTGAGGCGATGGCGCTCGGAACACCGGTCATCGCATCAGACGTCGCCGGCATTCCCGAAGCGCTGGATGACGGCCGCTGCGGAATCCTGGTGCCCCCGAGAGATGTCGGCGCGCTCGCGGACGCCATTGCGACGCTGCTGGGCGACGCCACGCTGCGCCGCACGCTCGCCGATCGGGCGCGACGCCGCACCGAGCAGCAGTTCGACATGTGGCGTAACGGCGCTCGCCTGGCGGAGCTCCTCTCGGCTCGGGGGCCCAGCCCCCGTCCCGTTTCGGTCCGGCCTGCGCCCGAGCTCTCGGGGCTTTCGGGATGAGCGCGCCCCCTGCCTCCAGGACCCAGTTGACCCGCGAGGAGCGCCACGCGCGGCTCATCCTGGAGGTCTTGCTCGGCCAGCCCTCGTGGGCGACGCTCGAGACCGTGGACTGGAACCTCCTCGCCCGGCTGGGACAGCGGCACGCCGTGCTCGTACGGGTCGCCGATCGGCTCGCCGCGCTGGGCGTGCAGGCGCCGCGCCGCTTCGTCGCGGCCGCAGACGCGGAGCGCCGGCGGGCGTGCCGGGCACTCGAGGTGCTGCGGCACGTCCAAGCGACGTGCGAGCGGCACCGCATCGCGTGGATGGTTCCGAAGGCGCTGCAGCGTTTGCCCGACGTGGGTGACGACCTCGACCTCCTGGTGTTTGCCCCGAGCGCCGCGGCCGATCGGCTCATACTGGAGGGCCTCCCTGCCACCGGCGGGCGACCCACCCTGGTCGATCGCGTAGCGGGGAGCTGCGTCTACACGATCGCCGGAGTCGGCGGGCCCGACCTTGCCGTGGACATTCATCACGGTCGCGTGGGCAGTGCCGGACAGCACGCCGCGTTCGCACGGACACTCGAGCGGAACGGGCGCCCGGCGCTGCTCGACCGGACACAATTCTCCGTTCCGTCGCCCGAGGACCAGCTGGTGCTGCAAGCCTTGGAGAAGGTGGCGGGGCGGCGGTCGTTCCATCTCTGCGATATGGTCCAAACGATCGCGATCCTGCGGGGGCCCCCCGTCGACTGGGATTACGTCCTGGCGACGGCTCGAGCGCACGGCGGATGGGACGGCTTGGGCTGCTACCTCCACTATGTGGACGAGGCTCACATGCGTCTCGTCGGGTGGGAGTTGCTGCCGGCCTGGCCGCGGCGCGCGCTCCGGCTGCAAGGATGGGGTCACGCCCGGCTCCGCGAAGCGGGGTTCCGCTTTCCGGCGTTGCGTGTGACGTCCCGCCTCCACGGTCGCCAGCTGGGACGGGCCCTCCGCGTCGGAGACTGGGACGCGGTGCTCCACCTCAGTCTGTGGCCGATCGCGGTGCTGGGCACGCGACTCGGGCGCCGCAGGCGCGGGCCCGAAGTCGCCCACGCCGTCCCACACGCGGTGCGCGGCCTCGCGGGAGCACGGGTACCGTGAGCGACCTTCTGCTCCGTCTCTATCACCGACTGCCGGCCCCTGCACGGTCGGCCGCCGCAACGTTGCGGGGATTCTACCTTCGCATGTGGCGCTACAGCGCCGATACCGAGCGGCTCATCGAGGAGGCGCTCGCCCGCGAGCGCTGGACGCCGGAGCGCTGGCGGATCTGGCGAGAGGAACGGCTCGCCGCCCAGCTCGAGCGGGCGGCGACTCGCGTGCCCTACTACCGGGATGCCTGGCAGGCGCGGCGCCGCGCCGGTGATCGCGCCTCCTGGGAGTTGCTCGGCAATTGGCCGATTCTCGAGAAGGCGACGCTGCGCGATAACCCGGGCGCCTTTCTGGCGAGCGACTGCCGCCCCGGCGACCTGGTGCGCGAGCCGACCAGCGGCACCACCGGTACACCGCTGGCCATCGCGAAGAGCCGCCACACGTTACGCGGGTTGTACGCTCTCGCCGCGGCCCGGGGACGCCGCTGGTACGGGGTCTCGACGGGGGACCGCACGGCCCGGCTGGGCGGCCAGCTCGTCACGCCGCTCGCGCAACGACGTCCTCCGTTCTGGGTGTGGAATGCCGCGGGCCACGAGCTCTACATGTCCACGTTTCATCTCGCCCCGGAGCTCATCCCTCACTACCTTGATGCGTTGGCGCGCTACCGCATTGTGGCCCTCGTTGGCTACACATCGTCCCTCTGCGCGTTGGCCCAGGGAGTGCTGCGCGCCGGCCGAACTGACCTGCAGATGAAGGTCGTCGTCACCAGCGCGGAGCCGCTGGCGGCCAATCAGCGGGCGGTGATCGCCGCCGCCTTCGGCGCTCCCGTCCGGGAAACGTACGGCATGACCGAGAATGTCGCGGCGGCGAGCGAGTGCGAAGCCGGCCAGCTGCACCAATGGCCCGAGGTCGGCCTCATCGAGGCACAGGACGAGGAGTTCATCTGCACCGGGCTGCTCAACGAAGCCATGCCCCTGATCCGCTATCGGGTCGGCGACCGCGGTCGCCTCGCCCCGGAGACCGAGACGTGCGAGTGCGGCCGGACGCTGCCCGTCATTGCCGGGGTGGAAGGGCGGTCCAGTGACCTGCTCGTCACTCAAGACGGGCGTCGCGTGTTCTGGCTCAATCCCGTGTTCTACGGACTGCCGGTCCGTCAAAGCCAGATCGTGCAGGAGACGCTGCACCGCGTCCGGGTCCGGTTCGTCCCCGCTCCCGACTTCACCGAAGCCGCGGGCCGCACCGTGATCACCCGTCTCCGCGAGCGCGTCGGCGACCTCGAGGTCGTGCTCGAGCCGGTCGCGGAGATGCCCCGCACGCCCGGCGGCAAGGTGCGCGCCGTCGTGAGCCACGTCGGAGGGGCACGATGACCGCCAGGCCCGCCCCCTTCGTTTCCGTGGTCGTACCCTGCCTGAACGAGGAGCGGTATATCGCCGCTTGCCTCGATTCGATCCTCGCGACCACCTATCCGCACGAACTGCTCGAGGTGCTGGTGGTGGACGGGATGAGCGAAGATCGGACCCGGCCGATGGTGGCGGAGTATGCGGAGCGCCACCTCGTGGTTCGGCTGGTCGACAACCCCAAGCGCATCACCCCGGCTGCCCTCAACGTCGGGATCCGGGCCGCGCGGGGCGACGTCATCGTCCGCATGGACGCCCACGTCGTGTATCCGCCGGACTACATCCCGCGCTCGATCGCTGCGCTCGAGGAGACGGGCGCCGACAACGTCGGTCCCGTGATCGTGACGCGCCCGGCGGACGCGACGGCGACCGCGCGCGCCATCGCGGTGGCGTTGTCGCATCCGTTCGGTGTCGGCAACTCCCGCTTCCGCATCGGCAGCCGCGAGCGCCGCTGGGTCGATACCGTGGCCTTCGGGTGCTTCCGCATCGGGATCTTCGACCGCGTGGGCCTGTTCGACGAGGACCTGCCTCGCAATCAGGACGACGAGTTCAATTTCCGCCTCGCGAAGCACGGCGGGCGGGTGTTGCTCGAGCCCGGCGTGGTCGCCTATTACTACGCCCGCGGCTCGGTCCGACAGGTCGCCCGCATGTGGTACCAGTACGGCTACTTCAAGCCGCTCGTGGCGAAGAAGGTCGGACGGGTGATGAACGTGCGCCAGCTCGTGCCGGCGTGCTTCCTGGTCGCGCTCGCGGTCACCGCGGCGCTGAGCCCGTGGGTCGGCCTGGCCCGGCTGGCGTTCGGTGGCATGGTCGGTGCCTACGTCGCCCTGGCCCTCGGGTGCGGCCTCGGGGTAGCCCGCAAGCAGGGCATGGCGTGCGCCCTCGCGTTGCCGCTCACCTTCCTGATGATCCACACGAGTTACGGGTTCGGGTTCCTGCGGGGCGTGGCTCACGATGTCCTCGGCCTCGGCAAACGCCCGGATCACACGTCCCTGGCCCTCTCCCGCTAGCGGCTCACGGCCGCTCGTCGCCCTCGAGCACCCCATCCCCGTGCACTTCCAGTATACGCGGATCGCCGACTGGCCCCCGCTCGCCTGGCTCGCACGGTGCCTTCCGTTCGAGCGCGCCATCGAGGTGTTCCACGGCGACCGCGTCGAGATCACCCCCGATTGGTTCTGCGAAGCGATCTGGGCTGGGCCCTACGACGCCGGCGACTTCGACCGGACCGACGTGGTGTTCGGGTCGGGATGCCGCATACGCGGCGCCCGCGCGATGTTCGTATCCTCCGCGTCGACCGTGGACCGGCTGCAGACGCTGGAAACGCCCGACGGCATTTGGGTGTCCAATTCACTGGCCTGCCTGCTCGCCGTCGCTCGAGCAACCGTCGATCCGCTCTATCCGCGCTACTTCGAGGACTTCCGGACGGTCCGGGAAGGTTTGCTGCGATACCGGCCGTCGCTCGCGAGCTCGCGCGGCCCCGTTCGCCTGACCTATTACGGTAACCTCGAGTGGGACGGGGGTCGCCTCCGGCAGGTGAGCAAGCCGGCTTCGGTGCGCGACTTCGGCAGCTTCGTCAAATATCGGGCCTTCCTCGGGCAGGCACTCCGAGACCTGGCCGACAACATGGGCGGGCGCGAGCGGCGCCGTGCGTACGACTTCCTCGGTACCATCTCCACGGGTTACGACTCCGCCACGGTCGCCGTGCTGGCCCGCGAGGCCGGGTTGTCGACCGCGATCACGGTGGACCGCTCCCGCGGCGGAGCATCGGACAGCGGCGAGGAAATCGCGGCGCGGCTTGGCCTGACGGCGCATGTCGTCGAGCGGGACCTGTGGCGCAGGGTGGCCCTCGCGGAAGTCCCCTTTATCGCGGCGGACGCGAAGGGCGAGGATGTGTACTTCAAAGGCGCGGAAGAGCGGCTCGTCGGAGCAGCGCTGC
This sequence comes from Gemmatimonadales bacterium, assembly GCA_035635735.1. GTDB lineage: Bacteria > Gemmatimonadota > Gemmatimonadetes > Gemmatimonadales > GWC2-71-9 > AG41. Next base: position 8,260 of record DASQAM010000385.1, read on the forward strand.
TCACCGGCTTCCATGGTGACGCCGCGTGGTCGAAGACGGCGCGTCCGTTGAATGCCGAGATCGTGCGGAAGGATCAATCGGGCCTATCCCTGTCCGAGTACCGTCTCTGGATCGGCTTCATCCATTGTCCGGTACCGTTCCTCGGCATCCGGCAGCTGGCGGACATCAACGCCATCAGCCGTTCTCCCGAGATGGCACGCTGGGACTGGCCCCGCGGCTACAGCCGACCCATCTGCCGCCGCATCGTCGAGGAGGCCGGTCTTCCTCGTCACTCCTTCGGCATCGGAAAGCGAGCGGCCTCCGTCCTGCTGTTCGACGAAGAGTTCTTGAGTCCCGGATCGCTCGCCGACTACACGGGCTGGCTGGCCGACCACACCGGCGATCCGCGAGGCCCGACGTCACGCTCGAGCGCTGCCTGGCGGCAGCTAGCCGACCGCTTGTTGGGAATGGTCGGGCGTTTCACGCCGCGCGGCTGGTCGCGGGCGCACCGTGTCGTCGATGGACTGAGGCGGATCGGGAAGCGTGAGCCGCGGTTCCGCTATGTGTTTCCCTGGGCGCTCGCCCGGGCCGGGCGTCGCTACGGCCAAGGGCTGCCGGTCGCCGCGGAGCGGCCCGCGCGCTACGACCCGATCTCCACGCCCACGCCGTAGCGCCGCAGCTTCCCGAGGAGCCACGCCTCGACACGAGCCGTCACTTCAACCACGCCATCGACCTGCGTCTCCGCCATGACCTCGGCATCGCGGTGCAGGGCGGCGAGCAGCTTACCGTTGCCGAGCGGAACGCGAATCCGAGCGATTGGACGCAGCGCTTGCGCGGACGCGCGCAGCACGCTCCGCAAGCCGTCCACCCCACCCGACTGGGAGCCGCGGTTGGCCGAGGGCGGGAGACACGACGCCAGGACGGCGTGCGGGTACTGCTCGCGTACCTGAGCGAGGAACCCCGCGGGCTCGGACAATAAGTCCGCCTTGTTGAACACGTACACGACCCGCTTGCGCTCCGGACCCCCTGCTCCCCGCTCCCCGCTCCCTGCTCCCCCCTCGTACAGACCCATCTCTTCGAGCACGGTTTCGACCACCTGCGTCTGTTCTTCCCACCGGGCGTGCGCCGCGTCGATGACGTGCAGCAGGATGTCCGCGTCGCGCGCTTCCTCGAGCGTCGCACGGAATGAGGCGACCAGATGGTGGGGCAGCTTTCGGATGAATCCGACCGTGTCGGTGAGACGGAAGCGATAGCCACCGCCCACGTCGACTTCGCGGGTGAGTGTGTCGAGGGTCGCGAACAGCCGGTCTTCGACGAAGATGTCGTCGCCCGAGAGGGCGCGCAGGATGCTCGACTTCCCGGCGTTCGTGTAGCCGACCAGCGTGGCCGTCGGGAGGGAGCGCCGCCCCTGACGCTGATTGGCGCGATGATCGGCCACGTCC
>DASQAM010000386.1:0-5924 GCA_035635735.1 Gemmatimonadales bacterium
GGCGCGGGGTCCACACCCGGGGGGAGCGGCTTGCCGCCGACGTCCTCTTCGGTCGGCTGCGCGGGATTCGTGACGCTCATCTCAGCCGCGAACGCCCCCGCGTTGAACTCCCGCAGCGTCGGAACGAAGCCCTTCCGTCCGAACCGCCCGATGCGACCGTCCACGAAGCGGTTGGGTCGCCCTCTCACGCCATCGTGGTTCCGGTCGTCGGGGTCGGCATAGGCGAGGAGGACGGAGTCGGGCACGAGGTCGAGTAAGCCGCGGCCAAAGATGACCGGCGACGTGCGCATCGCGCGCGCCGTCGCGGAGGGCGGGAAGGGTTCCTGGTCGATGCCGAGGGCCTGCTTGAGGGCCGGGGTGGTGTGTTGCTGAATCACCGGTCCCCCTTCTTGTGCGAGCGGATCGCAGACCGGGGCGTGGAACGCCGTAGCGTGGACTTCGACCTCGTCGCCTCGCCCACCCGCCGGATTCTCATGGCATTCGCCGCAGCCGGTCGCGTTGAACAAGGGACCGAGCCCCGTCTCGGGGGTGAACACGCTGTCGAACACGACCTTCCCCCGGTCGAACCGATCGCGCTCCGCCCGCGAGAGCTCGCGCAGGGGATCACCCGGCTTCACCGGCTTTTGACAGCCCACCGCCAGGAGCAGGAGGGCGGGGACAACCCAAGGGCGGGTCACCGCGCACCGACCTCGAGCTTCTCTACGCGATCAGCGACCAGCCCCGCGGCGGTGCGGCGGATCTCGGCGCGCACGACGTCCCCGGGCTTCAAGTCGGCGAGGCGGGGCGCCGCGCCGGCGGCCACGAGGCGGGTGGTCGGTGCCGTCGTCATGCGCACGACCCGCAGGGACATCCCGACGCCGGTGATCAGCTCGAGCGTCCCGGCCCTGACGTTTACAGCGCGGACCGTGCCCTGGTAGGTGTAGGACGGCGCGGGCTGCGCCGAGGTGAGCGTGCCCCAGTCCGCCGGGGCGGAGATGACGAGCGGCAGCAGCAGGATGGCGGTGAGCGCAGCCATCCGGATCGTACGTCGCATGCGGGCCCTCCTGTGTCTCGTTCCTCTGGCATTGTAGGCGGTCGGCCGCTACGGCGTCAACCGTCGCCTAGGGTGCGAGCTTCTCGAGCTGCTCCGCCGCCCGGACGACCACGCTCGAGTGCGCGGTCAGCGTTTGCGCGGTGGCCGCGATCTGCTGCTCGGCTTCCGACCAGTTTTTCTGCTCGATCGCCTCGCGCACGCCGGGGAGCGTCTTGACGCCGTAGCCCGTGTAAAACCCGGGCGCGTAGATGTGGTGGCGGTACCAAGGGCGCCGCGGCAGACCGGTGGCGCTCATGAGCGCCCGCTCGCTCTGGCGCAGCGTAGCGTTCAGCGCCTGCACCTCCGGCTTCGCGAGCGCGGCGCCGCCGTTGGCCTGCGCTTTCGCGAAGGCGCGCTCGTAGCGCTCCGCCGCGCGATTGAGCGCATCCACCGCGTTGTCGAGCGGCGCGAAGCTCAGATACGGCGGCAGCTCTTCCCGCGCGGGCGCGACCGACAGCACGCGGGGGTCTGCGGTCGCGGTGAACACGCCTTCGTCGAGCTGGCGATTGCGCTCGCGCACCGTGTCCTGTTTCTCCTGCAGCAGCTTCTCTACCTCTTTCACGTAGCGGCCCACCGTCTCGCCGAAGGCGGTGAACTGGTACGGCACGACGTCGGCGTCGGCGAGCCGCATCACCGCCGTGCCTACCGTCTGCGCCAGGGCGCGACCGTACACGAACGACGTGTCGTCGAACGTGGTGTACCACTTGAAGTCGTCGTAGATCGAATGGTAGATGCCCCCGCCGCCCTCGCCGCCGAACCCGAGGTTCAAGGTCGCGACCCCGATGTGCTGCAGGAACGGCGTGAAGTCCGAGCCGGATCCGAGCGCTTCGATGCGCAGATCGGCCCGCTGCCGCGCCTCCTGCCGGAGCTCGGACGAGCTCGCGTCGGCGATGGCGCGAAGCTGGGCCCGCTTCCAGGCGCTGAGCTTGGTCTCCGGATCCTCGATGTCCCGCGCCACGTCGTTGATGAACGCCTCGAGCGAGTGCGAGCCGGCCATGTCCAGGTAGCCGCGGTTGTTGGTGTCGCTGTTCAGGTACGCCACGGCCTTCGCGCCCAGCTCGTCGGCGTGGGCCTCGACCCACTCGGTCGAGCCCAGCAGCGCGGGCTCTTCGCCGTCCCACGCCGCGTAGATGATGGTGCGGCGCGGCTTCCAGCCCTGCTTGAGCAGCTGGCCGTACGCCCGCGCCTCCTCGAGCAGCGGCACCAGACCCGAGATCGGATCTTCGGCGCCGTTCACCCAGGCGTCGTGATGGTTGCCGCGGACCACCCACTCGTCCGGCGCGGCCGCGCCGGGAATGCGTGCGATCACGTCGTACAGCGTCTTCAAGCTCCAGTCGGACTTGACGCGCAGGTGCAGTTTGGCGGGTCCGGGGCCGACGTGGTAGGTGATGCCGAGCCCGCCGCGCCACTCCTGCGGCGCCACGGTCCCGCGCAGGGCCGCGAGCAGCGGCTGCGCGTCGCCGTACGAAACGGGCAATACGGGGATCTTGGTGATGGTCGGCGCCTCGCTCACCTGCAGCCGTTTCGCGTCCTTGGTGGCTCCCACGCCGGGCGTGAGCGGGTCGCCGGGGTAGAGCGGCATGTCCATCACGCTGCCACGCTGGACACCGTCCTTGGGACGCCACGGACCCTGCGGGTACACGTCGCCATGCGTGAAGCCGTCATCCCGCGGATCGGAGTAGATGATGCAGCCTACGGCCCCGTGCTCGGCCGCGACTTTGGGCTTGATGCCGCGCCACGACCCGAAGTAGCGCGCGATCACGATCGCGCCCTTTACCGACACACCCATCCGCTCGAGCCGCTCGTAGTCCGCCGGCACGCCGTAGTTCACGTACACGAGGGGGGCGGTGACATCGCCGTCGATCGAATACGCGTTGTACGTGGGAAGCTGCTCCGCCTGCTGGCTCGACGTCGGATCGTCTGGGACCGGGGGCTCCTGCAGCTTGGCGACGAACTTCGTGGGCGCCACGAGCTCCACGACGCGCTCCTTGGGCGTGGGGAACAGCACGTCGAACGTCTCGATCCGCGCGTCGAGCCCGAAGCTCTTGAACTTGGCGAGGATCCAGTCGGCGTTGTCCTTGTCGTACGGCGAGCCGACGTGATGCGGGCGCGCCGACAGGTGGCGCATGTACTCGCGCAGCGAGTCGGGAGACGGGATCGCGCGGAACTTGGCCTCCCAGTCGCGCTGGGCCTTGGCGGACTCGGCCGTGAAGCCGCGGAGGTCGCCGGTCGGAGCCGGCGCGAGAGCGAGGAGCAGAATGCCAAGGCCGCAGGCGGCGATCGGACGGGCGCTAATGCGCATACGAACGGAACCTCGGGGTAGGGTGGTCGGGGCCGCTTCTAGTATTCCAACTCGTGCCGCGTGTACACCTCACCCCGGCGGACCACCAGGGCGATCTGTCGGACGTTGCGGATGTCAGCGAGCGGATCGGCGTCCAGCACGACCAGGTCTGCCGTCGCTCCGGCGACGACGGTGCCGGTGCTGTCGAGCCCAAGGGCGCGAGCCGCGTTGGCGGTCGCCGCGACGAGCACGTCGCGCGGCGTGAGGCCCGAGGCCTGCATCGCCTCGAGCTCCATGAACACCGACGCCCCATGCAGGGTGAGCGGGTTGCCGGCATCGGTCCCGAGCGCGATGGGGATGCCGGCATCGTGCACCCGCTTGAGGTTCGCCTGGGCTTGAGCGAACGATCGGGCGGTCCGCGCCGTTCGCGCCGCGAGCAGCGAGTCACTCGGGCGCTGCGCGAGCGCCACCGTGTCGGTGGCCAAGGCCTTGGCTCGCGTCGTGGGGTCGACGCAGGCCAGCGGCTGACGATCGCGGGCGAACCGCCGGGCCGCCACCTGGCGGTAGCCGTCGGGCACGGTCAGGGTCGGGACATAGATCGTTCCCTGCCGCCGCGCGAGGGTGAGGAACTCGTCGTCGACGGGAGCCGACCAGACAGAGTGCACCAGCACGCGCGCGCCGGCGCGTAGCGCGTCCTTCGCTTCCCACAGGCCGGTCGCGTGCACGATGAGGGGCAGCCCGACTTTGCGCGCTTCGTCGCCCGCAGCGCGCATCAGGGTCGAGATCCGCACCGTGTCGGGCGGCTGGGGCGGCATGATGTACCACACTTTGATGGCCGCCGCCCCCCACGTCTTGTGGGTACGTACCGCCTGACGCACGGTGGCCGAGTCCGCCATATAGATGAACTGGCGTTGGTCGGGCAGGTTGAGCCAGAAATCGATGGTCGAAAGAAGCGACCCGGCGGCCATGACGCGCGGTGCCGTCGTGCTCCGTGCGGTCCGCGCTTGCAGGTCGAGCGTCCATGGATAGCCCCCCACGTCGAAGACCGACGTGACGCCGCTGCACAAGTAGGACCGGAAGAACCGTTCGGGTCGGGCGTGCAGCTCCGCCTCCACGGTCTCGTAGGGGTAGCGATCCCGCAGGTCCAAGGCATCGGGTCGTCCGTCGACCCAGCCCGTCTGGGAGAAGTGTACGTGCGTGTCGATCAACCCAGGGATGATCCACTTGCCCGCGGCGCCAACCGTATCGGCGTCGGCCGGCACGGGGCAAGTGGCGCGCGGCCCCGCACACGCGATCCGGCCGTCGCGCATCACGACCACCGCATTCCGCACCGCCGGCGCGCCGGTCCCGTCCACGAGGGTCGCCCCCACTATCGCGATGGGTGGCGGCGCCGCGTCGGGCGTCGGAAACGCGGTGGTCACCGCGACTTTCCATCCATCGGGGGTGCGCACCAGGACGCGCTCGCTGACGCCGCGCGCGCTGCCGCTCGAATCGACCACGCGGTAGCGGTACATGCCGTAGGCCACGTCCGGGGTCAGCGGCACGATACGGAAGTGCGTCGCGACCAGTGTGTCGGGCCAGCCGGCGCCGGCCCCCTGGGCGAACTCCTCGTAGCCCTGGTGCAGCCCGTCCGGGCCAACGCGCGCGAGCGCCGGCGTGTGGAGATAATGGGAGAGATAGGCGGCGCGATTGCGCGCATGGATCGCCGCGATGTTATCCCGGAACGCCTCCAACGGCGCGTCCTGCGCCACCAGGCGGGCGGCGAGGGAGAGCAGACCGAGGGTGGACGCGACGATCATAGCTTCGCGGCGCGACGCCACTGCTCCGCGATGGCGGCGTGGCCGGCGGGGGTGGGGTGGACGCCATCTGCAGCCCAGTATTGTGGCGTGCTGCGCCGCGCCAGGTCGTTGAACACCCGCTGGAGCGGGACGAACGCCGCGCCCGCGCGCCGGGCGACCCGCTCGGCGGCGGCGCGACGCTGATCGAATTCGGGGAACCAGCGATCGTCCACGGCGCCGCAGCGTAGGACGAACGGCTCGAGCACGATGACGCGCACGCGCGGCAATGCACGCCGCGTCTCCCCGAGCAGCGCGGCGTACTGACTCTCGTAGTCCTCGACGGTCCCCGTGTAGCCGTGTCCCAGCTTGTGCCAGAAATCGTTGACGCCGATCAGGATGCTCAACAGGTCGGGCGCGAGCGCCACGGTGTCTGTCGCCCAACGGGCCGCAAGGTCCGGCACCTTGTTGCCGCTGATGCCGCGATTGTAGAACCGCAGGCCGCGATCGGGGTGCGCCGCGAGCGCTGCTGCTGCGACGAGCAGTGGGTAGCCCGAGCCGAGCGCACCGGCCGAGTTCGGGTCGGCCGCGCCGCGGTCCCGACCGGCGTCGGTGATCGAGTCGCCCTGAAACAGGACGACGGTGACGTCGGTAGAGCCGGCGAGCGCCCCGTCGGCCGTGGCCGCGGCGGGCAAGAGTGCGGCGCCGGCCAGCGCGCTCGCGGTGGTCACGAAATCACGTCTGGTAAGCTGGTCGGTCATAGAGCGAAAAATTGGCCGGGGTGGACTCGAACATC
>DASQAM010000387.1:0-3610 GCA_035635735.1 Gemmatimonadales bacterium
CGGCGATCTCTTCGGCCGCCCGGTTGGTGAACGTGACGGCGCAGATGCGCTCGGGGGCTAGCCCTCGGGTGTTGATGAGATGGTTGATCCGGGCGATGAGGCAGAACGTCTTGCCCGCGCCGGGTCCCGCGACCACGAGGACCGGACCGAGCGGCGCTTCGATAGCGAGGAGTTGCTGGGGAAGCGGGTCGAAATCCATGCCCGGAATCTAGATCATTCCCGCCCCCTACTCGATGAACTGCACGATCTCCCCGACCGACCCGTCCACCAAGGGAATGCTCCGCAGCACCTCCTTGACCGCGTCCTCCGGGAAGCCGGACTCGAGCGTGAACGAGTACGCGGCGAACACATCGGACGCATCGTCCACGCCCCAATGGAGGAAGTTGTGGGCCGAGAGATGCAGGAGCTCGAGCGCGAGGCGGTTCGGATCGCGGACCCTGTCCATATTGATCCTGTCACCATAAAACTGCGGGTATGCGCGTATCCCAATCGTGTTCTGGGGCGTGATGTTGACCTCGAGCTCGAACCGCGACGAGTAGCGCAGGTCCTTGTCGTAAAACCCGTCGATTTCGAACGGGTCGTCCCGGTTCCGGAAGAACCGCATTCCAAGAGTCTTTCCGTATGCGTGGAGCAGCGAATCCAGCCGGTTACGGGCATCGACGCGGACGTCGTTGGAAAACCCCTGCGCGCGCGCCGCTCCGATGGCGCTCACGGTGAGGACCGCCCACAGTCCGGCCGGCAGGATCGCGCGCACGCCAAGAGCCTCGATCTCGGGGGAGCTTGAATCTTCGTTTCCCTGGACGGGGGCGCCAATCACGACGCGGTCTGGAACGCCAGCTGTCAGAAACGCGCCGGATCGTATGGTGTTTCGCGAGGCGTTCTTCGTCAGGGTTGGTTGCCCCAGTGGGTGTAGGTGATTGAGCTCACCCCGAAGGGAATCACCACATTCTGCGGGAATGAGCTACGCACGAACACGTTGTCGAGCGCAAAGCTCTTGGCCGGGCCCGGCAGGTTCGTAAGGGTCATCGTGAAGTAACCGACCCCGGAGTTCGCGGGATCGCCCTCATCCTGCGTCACGGTGACGGATGTTGTGGCGAGGAGCGCGCCGGACGCCGCGAATGCGCTCAGCACGTACATGGCGGTGCCCTGCAGTGCCGGCGCGACGCGAACAGAAAGCTCCGAGATCGGCCGCGCAAAGGTCGCAGTCACCGGACCCCCCACGAGGGCGGCATCCCCCTGTATGAATTGGACGAACCACGCGCTACACCCCGACGCCCCGCACTGCTCGGGTGGAAAGAGAATGCCGTCCAGGCGATAGAAGTCGGGCACGAAGAACTTGCTCGAGCCGAACGAGCTGAAGTCGATCGTTACGCTTGGCGTGCCTAAGCCCACTCGTGCGCTTAGCGCCAAAGACGGCGGGTCGGCTGGCGCCGTGGGGGAGAGATCCGCGCATGCAGAGAGCAGGGTGCCTGTCGATGTAAGGAGCACAGCGAGAGGAAACGGGCGCATGGACGCCTCCTTGCTTGGATCAACGAGGGAAGCCAGGCCCCCCCACGCCCTGGTTTTGAAAACGACGACCGGCTGCGTGGGTGACCCACTCAGCCGGTCTCGCGATTCGCTCCCCTCGAGGCATGGGCGATCCGGACGATGACGCGCCTCGGGGTTCACAGCATCTGAGTTGCGTTCCAATATGGCACATCAACACTGGTTCGCTAGCAGCACCTACCCCGATCATCTACGCGGCATCGAGCGCGCCCTCGATCGCGTCCTCGACGACCGCGAGATCGGCGAGCAGGTGCGCGCGGGCGCCCGGCGTCAGGCTTTCCACTCGGCGCACGCGTTCGAAGCAAGCGTCGAGCAAAGCGAGTGCGCCGCAGAGATACCCGGTCGCTTGGTCGGCGACCGCCCAGATCCGCTCGAGTGCGCCGAGCGAGAGACCGGCCAACTCGAGAACCAACCGCTCCGGGCTGCGGCGCTCGATACCGGCAGGTGGCGGCGCGGGCACGTCGCTCCGCACGCGGGCCACATGCAAGCGGCTCGGGTCAAAGCGGCATGCCACCCAGAGACTCTTGTCGCCCACCGCCCCGACCCACGTTCGCAGAGCCGCGGTCACGTCGAATTCGATTGCGTCCCGCGGCGGATTCGGGCGGCTTGCAACCTCCGCCACCGCGAGCCCCCTCGCCACGCGCCACAACGTGACCACTCGCCCTCGTAGGGCGGCGCTCGTCTGGCGGAGGATGGCTTGACGTCGCTCGGTCAATCTGTGAGGTGCGGAGTCGCGCATATGTAGGCGCCTCCGTTAGGGTGTGAGGTGAAGACGCCACACCCCTGAGTACAGGTAACGGGCGAGTTTTAGCGGTGTGCTGTTTGAAAGACTTACGCCGCGCGTGACACGGGTCCGGCCCGCTTGACGCCGCGCACGCGGCCGCATATAAAGGGGGCCGAATGACCGCGGAAGACGTCGCCGCGCAGCTCGCGCGCGAGCGGGCCTTGCGGCAGGCCGATAAGATGGAGACGATCGGCCGGCTGACGGGTGCCATCGCGCAGCAGTTCAACGAGCTCCTCACCGCGATCCTGGCGCGCACCGCCGCGCTGGCCCAATCGCTGCCTCCGAACCGCGACATCGAGGAGCTGAAGGCCACGGCCCAGCGCGGGGCCGAGCTGGTGCAGCGGCTCCTTGGCTTCAGCCGCCACCGCGTGCTCGACCTGCAACCGCTGATCCTCACCGAGTTCGTGCGCGACGCGCTCGACACCCTGCGGCGCCAGCTTGCCGCCAACATCGAAGTGCAGTTCGAGGCGGACGAGGACGGCGGCGTCGTCGAAGCCGATCCCGCGGCCGTGAAGCAGATCTTGCTGCACCTCGTGACCAACGCCCAGGACGCCATGCGGAACGGCGGCACGCTGCACGTGGAAGTGCGGCGCGCGCGGCTCGGCGCGGCGGATCGGCCGCTGCACGCCTGGGTCGAGCCCGGGTTCTACGTCAGCGTCGCCTTGAGCGACACCGGCGTCGGGATGGATGCAGAGACCTTGGCTCGGGTGTTCGAGCCGTTCTTCACCACCAAGCCCGTGGGAGTCGGCACCGGGCTCGGCATGTCCATGGCCTATGGCCTCGTAAAGCAGCACCGCGGCTACCTGCACATCTACAGTGAGGTCGGGCAGGGCACGACGGCCAAGGTGTACCTCCCCGCCGTGCGCGATCGGGGGATGTCGGAGCTCGAGTCCGTCGCCGACGAAAGCCTCCCCGGCGGGACGGAAGCGATCCTGCTGGTGGAGGACGATCAAACCATGCGTTTGGCCGCGCAGCAGCTCCTGTCGAAGGTGGGCTACCGGGTCTTCACCGCCGTCGACGGCCAGCAGGGACTCGACGCGTTCCGCGCCCACCGCGCGGACCTTCAGCTCGTGATCACCGACGTCGTGATGCCCAAGCTCAGCGGATTCGACATGTACGAGGTCATTCGGGGGGAGTCGCGCGGCGCGCCGGTGCTGTTCATGAGCGGGTTTCCCGCGCCGAACTTCCGCAAAACCGTCGGGCAAGACCCCCACGTGGCGTTCGTCACGAAGCCCTGGACCGCGAGCGAGCTGCTCGCCCAGGTGCGAGTGCTACTGGAGG
>DASQAM010000388.1:0-3475 GCA_035635735.1 Gemmatimonadales bacterium
ACCGGGCGCGGGCAGTCGCATCAGCGCCTCGAGGGCACGAGCGGTAGGATGGCGGCAGTAAAACTCCCAAGGAGGGAATCTCGTATGAAGCGTCTCACGCTGTTGTTGTTGGGCTTGGCCCTGGGCGTCTCCGCGACGGCCGGCGCGCAAGGCCTGACGATGCAAATGTCGAACGGATGGGCGTTCTCGTTCTCCGGGAACGTGAACGCGTTCTGGACCTTCACGCACCAAGACAGTACAGCGGCGACCGGGAGGTCGCGGACGTACAGCAACGTTCGGACCGGCCTGCTGCCGGCCTTCGCGACGTTCGAAGCGCGCGGCAAAGAAGCCGGCATGAACCTCGCCGCGCACATCGGCTTCGCGCCGCAGATCCAGAACCCCGGCAACGCGCACGACGGGTTTCAAAATCCCAATCGAATCGACATGCGTCAGGTCTACCTGACCGTGGGTGGCGAATGGGGTCAGATTCTCGCAGGCCGCGAACTCGGGTTGTTCGAGCGGCAGGCTATCCTGAATGACCAGACGCTGTTCGGCGTCGGTGCCGTGGGTGGGGTGCAGGGCGGCGGCACCACACTCGGGCGGATCGGCTACGGCTACATCTATCCCAACTTCAATGCCCAGCTGACCTACAGCACGTCGCCTAAGAACCCCGCGCAGCTGAGCATCGGCCTGTTCCAGCCGAGCGTCCTCCCGAACGGCTACACACAGACCAAGATGCCTCGCGTCGAGGCTGAAGTCACCTGGCATCAGACCAGCGGGAAGCAGAAGTACACGGTTTGGGCAGGCGGATTGTGGCAGAGCACGTCTCACCTCACGCAAGACAGCAGTGTCAGTTCCGTCGGGGGCAATGCGGGCGTCCGGCTCGACATGGAAGAGCTCTCCGTTGTCGTGACGGGCTACATCGGTAGTGGCATCGGGACTACACTCGGCTTCGGTGGCGACGCGCTAGCAAACGGCCGGAATAAGCGGAAATCCGACGGCGGCTATGCGCAGATCGGCTACACGTTCAACAAGAAGACAACGTTCGCCGGGAGCTGGGGCTTCGGCCGCCTGAAGGGCGCTGGCGCGACAAGCGCTGACGGCACGGACGGGCCGATCGGGCAGGTTCAGATGTACACGGTGGGCATCTACCATCAGTGGACCAAGTCCCTCAAGCTGGTGTTCGAGGGCAGCCGCGAGATCAACATCCACGCTGGTTCGCAGGCAGTGCTCGGTGGGCTGCCAAACCAGACCGACATCTCCGGTGGATTCATGCTATTCTACTAGGCAAGAGAAGCGTAGCACAGAGACGTTGCACAAGGACGTTAGAACGGAAGCGCGAGAGGCCGGGAGCGATCCCGGCCTCTTACGTTTCCGCGTGACGGTGTCGTGCTACGTTTCTTGTGCTACGTCTTTGCGTGACGCTTTTTTTATTTGTATCTGTAGGTAATCCGCCCTCTCGTGAGGTCGTACGGCGAAAGGTCCACCGCGACGCGATCCCCCTGCAGGATCCGGATGTAGTTCTTTCGCATCTTGCCGCTGACGTACGCCAGCACCTCGTGCCCATTCTCGAGCTTCACGCGGAAGGTCGTGTTGGGAAGCACTTCGCTGATCGTGCCCATCATTTGTATCGCGTCGCCAGCCACGCTCGGTGCCGCTCTCCTTCTCCCGTCGTGGAACGGGATGCTACAGTCTGATGGTGTGCGGATCCATGGTCTCGTCCCGCGGCGCGGTGGGCCCGCGCTCGATATAGGACGCGTGACGACCGCAGCTTTGGCACGTCAGCGTCACGCGCTCTGGTGCGAGCGGTGCGGCGCGGCCGCCCCGGCGCCGGGGGGCGCGCACGATCGACCGCGTGCTGCAGGAGGGGCAGACCAGCGGCACGTGCTCACGGTCCGCCGCAATTAGCGCCAGCGCTTCGGGCGCCCGGTATTCCTTGATTCCGCGTCGTCCCACGGCTGATCGCACCTCCAGGCACGAAATGTAGCCACCCCTGGAAGGTGGGTCTCCTTGACACCTCTCGGAGGAGGCGTATCTCTCACGGAGCCCGGAGGTTGCCCGCGGAGGTGACCATGGACCGCCCCCAGTACGAGCCGCTTGCGGAGATCGAGGTCGATGCCGCCCGACCGGAGCCCCAGGGCTTCACGCTCACCGGTCAGGGGCCCGATCACGCGGAATACCAGCTCGACCTGCGGTTCGAACTGCCGCTCGACTCACGGACCCGTACGGTGCTGGGCGAGCTCTTATCCCACTCCGACCTCACCATCTCGCGGCGCGCTCCAGGGGGGCTCATCCAGGCGCTGCGTCAACGTCGTAACCGCGCTCCGCAACGATAGTTCCGCCCGAAATCGGTCAAAAATCCTTGACGGTCTGGTAGGGCCGATGTAGCTTGGCGCGACCTTTAGGCCGGAGCAGCTTGTTCGATGCCCCCAGCTGAGCTCGGCGGGTCGCAGATTTCTTCGCTGCTCGAAGCCCTCCCTGGAATCGCGAGTGTGCTGCGCAGCCCCGTGGCGGACGCCTTGGTCAAGGCGATCCGCGCCGCCGCGGGCGTAGGCGAGTTCGCCTTCGACGATGCCGAGGAATTGGTGCGCTACGCCGTACGTCGCGGCTTGATCGGTCCGGAAGAGGGCGATCGGGTGCTCGCGGATGTCGAGGCCCCCCTCAAATCGAAGACGAAGTCGGTCCGCCCCGCGCGGCCCAAGGCCCTGATCAAGAAAAAGCCCGGGAAGAAGAAGTCGCGTCGGTGAAGCTGCAGTTCCTGCCTCTTCTGCTGGGCGCGGCTGTCGCGTGCGCTCGCGTACCACAGCCCGCTCCAGTCACGCCCTTTCGGCTGGCAGCGACGCTTGCTGCCGCTGGGCGCTGCGACAGCGCGACTGTCGTGGCACGCACGGCGCTCGAGAGCGAGCCCGCCAATGTGCTGGGGCCTCTCGTGATCGGCAGGTGTCAGGAGCAGGCGGGTCGCTACGACGAGGCGGTCGCCACCTACAATGATTTTGCGGCGCAGCACCCCAACGCCCGCGGCGTGGCCGCGGTGCGCGCCAAGGCACAGCTCGCGCTCCGCGCCGCGGCGGAGCGGACGGCGCGGCAGGCGCTGGCGCGCGAGGCAGAGCTCGCCGTGCAACCGCCCCAGCCCGCCACCGTGGCGGTACTGCCGCTGGTGATCGGGGGGGATTCGAGCGTGCAGCCCTTGTCGCGCGGTCTCGCGGAGCTTATCACCACCGACTTGGCGTATCTCCGGACCCTGCGGCTGCTCGAGCGTCTGCAGATCGGCATGCTCTTGGACGAGCTCAAGCTCGGTCAGACCGAGCGGGCGGATCCGGCGACGGCGGCGCGCGTGGGACGGCTGCTGCGGGCCGAGCGCATGGTGCAGGGGACGGCGACGATTCCGCCCCGCGGGCCGGTGCAGCTCTCGGCCACGGTGGTGACGGGTACCGGCGTCGTTCGGCCGGTGAGCCAGGTGACCGGGCCGTTCGCAAAGCTGCTCGACCTCGAAAAG
>DASQAM010000389.1:0-5999 GCA_035635735.1 Gemmatimonadales bacterium
CGGCGAGGACGTGTTCGTACACTTCTCGGCCATCCAGATGGACGGGTTCAAGACCCTCGCCGAGGGTCAGGTCGTGGAGTTCGAAGTGAAGGCTGGCGAGAAAGGGCTGCACGCCGCGAACGTCGTTCGCGGCTAGCCGGCATCACGCCATTCGGCGTTCCCCCGCCCGCGCATTCGGGCGGGGTTTTTCATTCCCCACAGGTCTAGAGGCCTCGTTACTTTTCCTCGGCCCATGCCCGACCCCGGTTCGACCCCCGCCGCCACCCTGTATCTCGTCGACGGCTACGCGCTGATCTACCGCGCCTTCTTCGCGATGATCGCGCGCCCTCTCACCACCCGCCGCGGCGAAAACACGTCGGCGGCTTGGGGAGTCACCAACTTTCTCCTGCGGCTGCTCGAGCGGCGGCGTCCCGACTACCTCGCCTGGGTGCACGACGTGGGCGAGTCGTTCCGACATCAGACCTACCCCCAGTACAAGGCGACGCGTGAGAAGCTCACGGCGGAGCTGCAGCAGGAGTTCGACCGGTCGGTCGAGCGGATCGAACAGCTCCTCGAGGCGTTCCGGGTGCCGCTGATCGGCGTCGAAGGATATGAGGCGGACGACGTGATCGGCACGCTCGCTCACGCGGCGCGTGGCCTGCAAGTGGTGATCGTGTCGGGCGACAAAGACTTTTATCAGCTGATCGGGCCGGGCATCGCGCTCTTGAACCCGGGGCGCGGTGGCCCTGCGGCCGTCGAAGAGCACTGGGTGGACCAGACGAACGCCAGCGAGCGCCTGGGCGTACCCCCGGAGCGGGTAGTCGACTACCTGGCGCTGGTGGGCGACAGCTCGGACAACGTGCCGGGGGTGAAGGGCGTGGGGGAGAAGACGGCGCTCGAGCTGCTCAAGACGTTCGGCGACCTCGATGCCATCCTCGCCAACGCGGACCGGATTTCCGGCAAGCGGGCGCGGGAGGCGGTGCAGCAGCACGCCGACCTGGCGCGTCTGTCGCGGGAGCTGGTGACCATCAAGCGCGATGTGCCGCTGCCACTCGACCTCGACCGGCTGCGGGTTCGCCCGCCCGATGTGGCGCAGCTCACTGAGCTGTTTACCGAGCTCGAGTTCCGGTCGCTGATTCCCAAGCTCGCCTCCCTCGAGCCTGCGGCTCCGGCGAGCGCGCTGGCCGTCACCCCGCGGGTCCCCGTCGCCACCGGGGCGCCCTCGCTCGCGACGCTCACGCCGGCGCGCGCGGATCCGACGATCCTCGACGACCCCGGTCAGCTGCCGGCCGCGGTCGCCGAGTGGCGCCGGGCCCCACTCCTCGCGCTCGACACGGAGACCAGCTCACTCGATCCGATGCGCGCCGAGCTCGTCGGCATGTCGCTGGCGGTTGCGCCGGGGCGGTCGTGGTACCTCCCTTTCGCGCACGTGGCTCCCGACGGCGAGCTCGCCGGCGGGACCGCGCCGAGCAATCTCCCGGCGCTGTCGAGCGAGGCGCTGGCGCCGTTGCGGGAGCTGCTCGCCGATCCGCGCGTGCCGAAGGCGGGACACAACCTCAAGTACGATTGGCTGGTACTGCGACGGGCAGGAGTGGAGCTCGCGGGCGTGTCGTTCGACTCGATGCTCGCGAGCTTCGTGCTCGACCCCGGGCGCCGCTCACACGCCCTCGACGAGCTGGCGCGCGAGCGGTTGTCACTCGCGCTGGGGACGTACGCGGAGCTCGTGGGCCGGGGAAGGGCGGAGCGTCCCTTCGCCGCGGTGCCCCTGGCGGACGCGGCGCGCTACTGTGCGGCTGACAGTGAGATCGTGCTGCGTCTTCGTGACGCGTTCCGGCCGGAGCTCGAAGACCACCAGCTGGTGCGCCTGCTCGAGACGATCGAGATGCCGCTCATGCCCGTGCTCGTGGACATGGAATCGCGGGGGGTGTGTATCGACCTGACACGCCTGGGCGAGATCTCACGGGCCTTCGCGGGCGAGCTCACCGCGCTCGAGCGCGCGATCTACCGCGCCGCGGGAACCGACTTCAACATCAACTCGACGCCCCAACTACGGCACGTGCTGTTCGAGAAACACCAGCTTCCGATCCTCAAGAAGACGAAGACGGGTCCCTCGACCGACTACGAGGTCCTGGAGCAGCTCGCCGGGATGGGACACGAGGTGCCCCGGTTACTGATCGAGTACCGTGAACTGTCGAAGCTCAAGTCCACCTATGTGGACGCGCTGCCGGGATTCATCGACCCCCAGACCGGGCGCATCCATACGAGCTTCAATCAGGCCGGGGCCGCCACAGGACGGCTCTCGTCCTCCGATCCGAACTTGCAGAACATCCCCGTGCGCACCCCGCGCGGCGAGGCTATCCGCCGCGCCTTCGTCGCTCCGCCCGGCGCCATGCTCCTCACGGCCGACTATTCCCAGATCGAGCTGCGCCTCCTGGCCCATCTCTCGCGCGACCCGGCGTTCGTCGAAGCCTTCGAGCACGGCGGGGACATTCATCGCCAGACGGCAGCGATGATCTTCGACGTGGCGCAGGACCAGGTCACCGCGGACATGCGAGCCCGCGCGAAGACGATCAACTTCGCAACGATTTACGGGCAGGGGGCGTTCGCTCTCGCCCGACAGCTCGGGATCACCCAGGATGACGCGAAGCGATTCATCGAGCAGTACTTCACCCGCTTCGCCGGGGTCAGGGCCTGGCTCGATCGCACGGTGGCCGAGGCCCGTGAGAAGGGGTATGTCGAGACACTGTTCGGAAGGCGGCGCTACATACCGGAGCTCAAGGACAAGAACTACAACATGCGCGCGTTTGGCGAGCGGACCGCCACCAACTCCCCCCTCCAGGGTTCGGCGGCGGACCTGATCAAGATCGCCATGATCCGCATTGCCGCCGCCCTGAAGGAGCAGGGGCTCGCGTCTCGAATGATCCTGCAAGTGCATGACGAGCTTGTGGTTGAGGTCCCTCATGGTGAGGAGGAGGTCGCCACGGAGCTGGTAAAACGCCATATGGAGCGAGCCGCCGACCTGCGGGTCCCCCTGGTCGTAAGTGTCGGCATGGGAATGAATTGGGTCGATGCGAAGGGATAAGCATGGCTCTTGCAGGAACGAGGCTCGGCGCCCACTATATGTGGCACCGAGCCAGGGACTTACGGGCTCGGCGCCCTTTGGCGCTCGGAGGGTCGGCAGTGAAGTCTCGAAACGGCTTTACCCTGATTGAGCTGCTCATCGTGGTGGTGATCATCGGGTTGTTGGCGACCATCGCCATCCCGAAGTTCTCCAACACGAAGGAGAAGGCCTACGTCGGCGCGATGAAGTCCGATCTTCGGAACCTCGCGACGGCGGAGGAAGCATTCTTCTACGACAGCGCGAAGTACACGACCAACCTCGTGCTGATGAACAACTTCAATCCGTCGGCCGGCGTGACCATGACCGTCAACGCCACGACGTCGGGGTGGTCGGCGTCGACCACGACCGCTTTCGCGCCGGGCCGGCAATGCGCCCTCTTCTCGGGGACCGCGGTGCCATTGGCGCCGGCTACGGTGGAGGGACGCATTACCTGCCAGTAGACCCGCCGTACCGTGAATTCACACGCCGCCGCGAGGGGATGTGCTTCGCCCTCGACGGCGGCGTGTGGCTTCACCGCCACACGCTCCGGGGCGAACCAATGGTGCACCTGGTGAGTGCCGACAAGGAACGGTTGCTCGTGCTCGGCCCGGCCCTCGCGCTGAAACCGGCGTGGCTGCAGTACAAACCGCTGAAAGACCCGAGGACGGGAGTCCGAGTGCCGGCCTGGCACTGGGACGTCTTGGGTTCACGCTTGCAACGGTTGGACACGGGACAGCCTTCCTGATCCCCAGTTTCTGCAAACCGCTGTGCGTCTGTGCGTCTAGCTGTTGATCGTCCTCTTCCCTAGTCGCTGTTCCCTGCTTCTGGCCTCGGTGCCCGCACCCCCGGCCACCAGTTCCACCGCCCCGCGATGTGCATGATCGCCGGCACGAGCACCATCCGAATCAGGGTCGCATCGAGTAGGACCGCCGCCGCGAGGCCGAAGCCGATGAACTGAACCGCGAGCACGCGCGTAAAGGCGAACGTCCCGAACACGAGAATCATGATGAGGGCGGCGCTCGTGATGGTGGACGCCGTGGCCGACAGCCCCTCCATCGTGGCGTGGTCGTTCCGACCAGTCTTGTCGAAGACCTCCTTCACGCGGGTCAACAGGAAGACCTCGTAGTCCATCGACAGCCCGAACACGATGGCGAACACCAGTACCGGGACGACCGCCCAGATGGCCTCTGTCGGCCCTTCCAGGCCGAACAGGCGACCCCCGTAGCCATGCTGAAACACGAGCACGGTGAGCCCGAACGCTCCGCCCACCGACAGCAGGTTCAGGAGGACGGCTTTGATCGGAACGAGTAGGGAGCGGAAGGCGACGAACAGCATGATGGCGGTAATGCCAAGGACCAGGGCGACGGTTTCCGGGAATCGCTTCATCAGCTCCTGTTGGGTATCCACGTTCGAGGCGGCGAAACCGGCGACCAGGATCTCCGCTCCGGCCAGGCCCCGGACGTCGCGGGCCACCACGGCCCGCACCCGTCGCACCACGTCCATCAGCCCCGTGAGGGAGACCGTGTCCGTGGGGATCACGTCGAGCAGGGTGACGCGATTATCGGCGCTCAGATACGCATCGAAGAACTTCGGGGTCTTGGCACGCACCGCGACCGGCTCGCTGTAGTAGACGACGAGCTGCAGCGTCGACATGCCTTGCTTCACGACGCCCCGGACCTCGCGCACGCGCGAGTCCTTGCGGATCGAGTCAGTGAGGGCTTTGAGCCCCGGAAGACGACGGGCGGACAGGGCCGATTCCCCCTCCGGGAGCTGCACCACGACACGGACAGGTTGGATCACCCCGCTGGCGCCCATCTCGCGCAGCGCCTCGAGGCCCATGCCCGACTCGGACTCCGGCGGGAACCAATTGGTGGCCGGAAGACCGAGGCGGATCTGGCTGAGGGGAAAGGTCAGGAGGGCGATTGCCGCCCCCCCGACCGCGACTGCGCGCCACGGGCGATGGCCCAGCCAGCGCGCCCAGCGCTCCCAGCCGGTGGGCGCGTGGAACCGAGCGAGCGGGCGGGCGAGCCACTTGGGGCGGTCGATGTTGCGCCCCAGGATGGCGAGGACCGCCGGGAGGAATGTCGTGGCGAGCAGGACGGCGACGCCGACCACGAATAGCCCACCCACGCCCACCGAGCGGGTGTCCGAAAGCGGCGTGGTGACGAGTGCCGCGAACCCCACCACCACCGTCAGTCCTGACGTGACCACCGCCGAACCCGCGGTCTCGACCGTCCGGATGGCGGCATCCACCGGCGAGAGACCGCGATTGAGCTCTTCGCGGAACCGGGTGACGATGAGGAGCGAGTAGTCGATGCCGACGCCGAGTCCCACCATCGTGGTGATGTTCAACACGAATACCGACATGGGTGTGTACCGCGCGGCGAGGGTGACCAAGCCGAGCGCGATGGTGATCGCAAGCAGGCCCACCAGGACGGGCAGCGCGGCCGCGACCAGCGCACCGAAGGCGACAATCAGCACCGCTAAGGTGAGCGGCAGGGCGCGCTGCTCGCCCCGCTCCGTGTCCTCCGCGCTGATGGTGCGCACGTCGTGGTCCAGTGCGGGGAACCCGGTGACCATGACCTCGAACCCCTCCGAGCCCGGGAGTCGTGCCAGCGCATCCCGGATCCCCGCGCGCAGGTCGGGGACGAAACTGGCGCTCAGGTCAAGGGTGGATTCCGGAGTGAGCGCCGCGATCAGGAATGTCGTGTGGCGGTCCTGACTGACGAAACTCGACTCCCCGATCGAGCGGGCCGAGATCACCTCTCCCACATAGGGGCGGCGTTCGACTACGGCTTTGAGGGTGTCGAGCACGGCTTCGAAGCGGGCGTTGGTCCAGCGAACCGGGCCGTGCACGACGATCGCGACGTAGTCCGCGAACGGTGTCGGAAACGCCTCCTTCAGAAGCTGGGTCGCCCGG
>DASQAM010000390.1:0-5148 GCA_035635735.1 Gemmatimonadales bacterium
GAGCATCAACGAGCCACTGTCACGTCACTTCGATAATCTGATCGCGATGCGTACCCACGCTCACGTACTGGATGGGTGCATGTGCAAGGTCCTGGAGCCGGTCCAGGTAGGCCCTCGCCGGCGGCGGCAGGTCCGCCAGCCGACGCACCTGGTTGAGCGACTTTTGCCAGCCGGGGAGGGTCTCGTACACCGGCTCGACGCGCGCGAGGCGCTCTACCTCGGCGGGCATCGAGTCGAGTGACTCGCCGTCGCAGCGGTAGCCGACGCACACGGGAATCTCCGAGAACGAGTCGAGCACGTCGAGCTTCGTGACGGCGAGGCCGGTGAGGCCGTTGACGCGCACCGCGTAGCGGACGACGACGGCGTCGAACCACCCACAGCGGCGCGGCCGCCCCGTGGTTGCCCCGAACTCATCCCCCAGCTCGCGGATCCGCTCGGCGAGCGCCGGGGTGGCCTCCGTCGGCAGCGGCCCGTTACCCACCCGGGTCGTGTACGCCTTGACGACCCCGAGCACGGCGTCGATCGCCGTCGGGCCGATCCCGGCTCCGACCGCCGCCCCGCCGGCCGTCGTGTTGGAAGAGGTCACGTACGGGTAGGTCCCGTGGTCCACGTCGAGCAGCGCGCCCTGCGCGCCCTCGAGCAGCACCGACTCCCCGCGCTCGAGCGCTTCCCAGACCACGCGTCCGGCGTCCACGGCAAGCGGCAGCAACCGCGGGGCGAGCCGCTCGAGCAGCCCCACGTGCTCCCCCGAATCCGCGCGCTCGGTCGAGCCGAGTAGCTCGAGGAACTCGTTGGCGGCCTGCACGCGCGCGCACACCAGCTCCTTCGCCCTGCCCAGGTTTCGCAGGTCACCCACCCGGATGCCCCTTCGCCCGTACTTGTCCTCATAGGTGGGCCCGATGCCGCGGCCGGTCGTGCCGATCTTCTCCCGGGCTTCGCGGGCCCGGTCGAGCAGCTTGTGGAACGGGAGCGTGAGGTGCGCGCGGTCGGAAACGTAGAGCTTGTGCTCGGTCCGGATGCCCCGCTCGCTGAGGGCGTCGAGCTCCGTGAAGAGCGTCTCCGGATCGAGCACGACCCCGTTGCCGACCAGGCATACCGCGCCCTGGATGATCCCGGAGGGAATCTGGTGGAGCACGAATTCCCCGGCGCCAGTGTGGACCGTGTGGCCGGCGTTCGCCCCGCCCTGATAGCGCACGACCAGATCGGCGCGCTCGGCGAGCACGTCGACAATCTTCCCTTTGCCCTCGTCGCCCCATTGGGCGCCGACGACCACGACGCAGTGGGTCTTCGGTCCGAACATGGCTCCCCAGCAAAAAACGCCCCAAGAGCGGGGCGTTGGAGTATCCTCCGACAGAAGCTAGACCCATGAGCATCGGGCGTCAACGCATCCGATTCCCACTCTAAAGAAGGCTTCAGCCTGGGAACAGAGCGGCCGCAACTCCCCGGGCCACCTCCCGCACGCCCTCCAGCGTCAGGCGCTCCGCTGAGTCGCGCGGCGTATGGACGATCGTCGCGGTGCCCCAATCGCCCCGCATGATCGTGACGCCCTCGCGAGCCGCGCTGCTCAGCGCGAGCCCGTCCACCAGCACGGGCAGCCAGCGCGCCCGCCGCGCGCCAAGCGCGGCAGCCACCCGCTCGACGGCGGGTCCAGAGCGATGGATGAACGCGATTGTCGAGCCGCGGTCGTCGACCCCATCGAAGTTGACGATGCACGTGTCGCCGAGCAGGTTGGCTCGCTCCCGTACGAGCGCTCGCGCCCCGAGCAGCCCGTATTCCTCGGCGTCGGGGAAGAGCACGCCCACGCCTGCGTCCCGCGGCAGGGCGTCCACCGTAGCGAGAACGGTCACCACTCCCGCCGCGTTGTCGACCGCGCCCGGCGAGCGATCGGTCACGCGGTTGGCTGCGAGCGCCAGGATGCCGGCGGCGCCGGCCGCGCCAATGACCACGTCGGGTACGCCCGCGTGCAACGGACCGAGCAACGCGCGCGCCGCCAGGGCGACGAGCTCGAGGGCACCGAGCGTCGCCAGGCCCGCGGCCGCGAGGCGCGTCGCCATGGAAAGGGGCTGGCCCTTCGAGTCGTAATGCGCGGCGAGCCACACCGAAACGCGAGCTCGAGGGCGGACACCGATCAGGGTGACGCCTTCCAGCGGCACTCGCCTGTAGCGGTGCAGCAGCGACCTCCCGGTGAACCGGTGCTCCATCACCACAAATCCGCGCGCCACGAGCTCGCGCTTCAGCACGTCCCGGACCCGCTGATTCGCCGCCGTGGTGGAGCGCCGCGGCACCGCGATGGCGGCGAGCAGCGCTCGGTAGTCCGTCACGCCGCGACGAGCTTCACCACCCGCTCCCGGTCGGACGCTGCGACGGGCGCGAGCGGCGGGCGCACCGGCCCGCCGTACAACCCTCCCCCCACGGCGTCCATGGCCGCCTTCACTCCCGCGGGGCCGAGCTTCCCCACGACCTCGCGGTCGAGCGGCGCGAGCCGCTCCTGGAGCCTGCCCGCGCCCTCCCGGTCGCCGGCGCGGAAGGCGGCGAACACCTGGGCGGAGAGCGCAGCGGCGAAGCAGGCCACGGCGAGGATGCCCCCGTCGCAGCCCAGCTCCAGGGCGGCATACAAGAGCGAGCCCGAACCGACAAAGACCGACCATTGCGGGGTCGCGTCGCGGTATGCGGCGAGGTTCTTCGCATCGCCCGACGAGTCCTTGACGCCGACGATGTTGGCGTGCGCCGCCAGCTGCCGCAGCAGGCCGGCCGCGATTGCGAGGTGTGTGTACTTGGGGATGTTGTAGACGAGCACGGGCACCGGGCTCGCGTCCGCCACGGCACGATAGTAATCAGCGAGGCTCGCGGGAGAAACAGCCGCGG
This sequence comes from Gemmatimonadales bacterium, assembly GCA_035635735.1. GTDB lineage: Bacteria > Gemmatimonadota > Gemmatimonadetes > Gemmatimonadales > GWC2-71-9 > AG41. The sequence continues at coordinate 2,866 of DASQAM010000390.1, forward strand.
AGAAGTACGCGGGAGGTCGCACGAGGACGGCGTCCGCTCCCTCGGTCGCGGCCGCCCGAGTCAGGGCCACGGCCTGCCGGGTGGACTCCCCACCCGTGCCCGCGATGAGCCAGCGCTTGTCCGGCAGCACCTCCCGCACCCATGCGACCATGCGGCGCTGCTCCTCCGGATCGAGCAAGGCCGACTCCCCCGTCGACCCCCCGACGACCACACCGTCGAGCCCCGCCGCGACGAGTCGAGTCACGTTGTGGCGCAGGTGGACGGGAGCGACCTCCCCCGTCGCGCTGTCGAACGGCGTGGTGATGGGGGCCAGCACCCCCGCGAGCTGCCGCTCGGTCACTGGCCGGGAGTCGCCTCCGCGGGCGTGGCGGTGCGCGCGCGGCGGCGCACGGAGCGCAGCTGCTTCTCGAATTCCGCTGGATTCGTGGTCGCGGCGAGGGCCGTCTCGTACGTCACCACCTCGTCGGCCACCAGGTCCATCAGGTGCTGATCGAACGTCTGCATGCCGTACTCGTCGCGTGCCTCGCGAACGTATTCCGGCAGGTCGGCAGTTCGGCTCGCATCCTTGATCAGCTCACGCGCTTCCTCGGTGCAGATCAGGATCTCCACCGCCGCTACCCGGCCGTGGCCGTCGGCGCGCGGCAGCAGCCGCTGCGACACCACGGCTTGCAGCGCGTCGCACAACCGCAGCCGGGCAACCTCCTGTTCTTCTAACGGGAACATCGAGACGACCCGGCTCACCGTGGTCACCACATCGGGGGTGTGCAGGGTCGAGATCACGAGATGGCCCGTTTCGGCGGCCTTCATCGCGGTGTCGATGGTCTCCGCATCGCGCATCTCGCCGATCAAGACGACGTCCGGGTCCTGGCGCATCGCGGCGCGAAGACCCGCCCGGAAGTCGTCCGTGTCGACCCCGATCTCCCGCTGCGTCACCGAGCAGTTGATGTCGCGGTGCAGGAACTCGATCGGATTCTCGAGCGTGACGATGTGCTTGTTCTGCGTCTGGTTGATGTGGTTCACCATGGCCGCCATGGTCGAGCTCTTCCCCGAGCCCGTCACCCCCGTCACGAGAATCATCCCGCGCTCGCCCACGGCGACGCTCGCGAGGATCGGCGGCAGCTTGAGGGAATCGAATGTCGGTACGTCGAACGGGATCACCCGCATTACGATCATGAACGAGGAACGCTGCCGCAGGATGTTCACGCGGAACCGCCCGACGCCGGGCATCCCCCAGGAACAGTCGTAATCGCGCAGCCGGTCGAGACGCGCGCGGTCTTCGTCGCTGGAAATCAGGTGCTGCGCGATCGCCTTGGTCTGCTCCGGCGTCAGACGATGCTTCGTGAGGGGTACGAGCTTCCCATCGATCCGGGCCCGGAACACATCTCCGGCCTTGACGTGCAGGTCGGACGCGCCGCGATCGATCGCCGCCTTGATGATCTGCTCGATGCCGCGCGGCTGGCCGGCAGTGGCGCTCGCGCGGACGCTCTTGCCTTTTTCCTCAGTCACTCAGTATCCCGCCTCCAAGTCGACCGTGTTAGTGAGTGGGGACCCTGCAAGATAGCGCCGGATGTTCTCCACGATCAGCCCCGTCTCGCGCTCCCAGAAGCGTGCCGTCACGGCGGCGACGTGGGGGCTCACGAGGACGCGCGGGTGGCGCCAGAAGGGGTGGCCAGCAGGCAACGGCTCCGCTGCGAAGACATCGAGGGCGGCGCCTCGGACTCGGGAGGCGTCGAGAACGGCGAGCAGGGCCGTCTCGTCCAACAGCGTCCCGCGAGACACGTTCACCACGATGGCATCGTGCGGCAGCCGCTCGAGCACCGCCCGGCTCACGGCGCCACGCGTCTCCGCGGTGTGCGGCGCGGCGATCACGAGGCAGTCGCTCTCAGCGGCGAGCCGCGGCAGGTCGGCGAGGCCGCCCACCCAGCGGACGCCCGTCGGCCCGCCCCGCGCCGGTCGACGCCGCACGCCCGCTACGCTCATCCCGAGGGCTACACCACGCCGCGCGATCGCCCCGCCGATGCCGCCCAATCCGAACATCCCGAGCCGCAACTCCGAGAGCTCCCGCACTGGGACCGCGAAATCGGCGAATTCCGCCCACGCCCACCGGCCCGCCGCCTGAAACTCGCGCAGGCGGTCGAGACCGCGAGCGAAGTAGCCGATCGCGGCGATCACCCAATCGGCGATAGGCTCGGCATGGACCCCGGCCGAGTTGGTCAGCACGATGTGAGTCCCCCGAAAATGCGGCAAGCTCGGAGCGACCCCCGCTGTCACGGTGTGGGCCCA
>DASQAM010000391.1:0-1537 GCA_035635735.1 Gemmatimonadales bacterium
GTATTCGCCCAACGACGATGTGCCGGCCGCGGACTCCACTCAAGTGCTGGTCTGGTACTCGGCCACGGCGATCTATTTCGGCATTCGCGCCTTCGAGCAGCACGGTCGTCCCACGGTGACGTTGGCAAGTCGCGACCAGATCTTCGGCGACGATAACGTGCAGATCCTGCTCGGCACGTTTCACGACGGGAAGCAGGCGATGATGTTTGCCGTGAATCCGCTCGGCGTCCAAGGCGATGGCACCCTGATCGAGGGCGCGAACGTCACGGCCAGCGGCTTCATCGGCGGCGCCGTCGTGGGACGCGAGCAACCCGACCTGAGTCCCGACTTTGTCTATGAGTCGCGCGGGCGCGTCACCGACTGGGGATACGAAGTCGAGGTGCGCATTCCGTTCAAGAGCATCCGGTACCAACCGCGGCAGCCGCAGGACTGGAAGTTGAACATCGTACGCGAGGGGCAGCACTCAGGCTTCGAGGACTCCTGGTTCCCGGCGCGTCGCGCCAGCGCGACGTTCATCGGACAATCGGGCAACCTGGTCGGCCTGAGCGGCATGCATCGCGGTCTGGTCATGGACTTGAACCCCGAGGCCACCGGGAAGGCGAGTGGTGCTCCCACCCCTGGCGGGTATCACTACCACCGGGGAAATCCGCAGCTGGGCGGCAACCTCCGCTGGGGGGTGTCGGACAACCTCACCCTCAACGGCACGATCAAGCCGGACTTTTCGCAGGTCGAATCGGACGCGGGTCAGCTGGCGTTCGATCCACGGCAGGCGCTGTTCTTTGCGGAGAAGCGGCCGTTCTTTTTGGAAGGCAGCGAGCTGTTTCAGGCGCCGCAGAACTTGATCTATACCCGTCGCATCGTCCAGCCGGTCGCGGCGGTCAAGCTCACCGGAACGACCTTCGGCACCGATATCGGTCTGCTCTCGGCGGTGGACCAGAAGTTCGCGTCGGCGACAGGCACGGACAATCCCATTTTCACCATTCTGCGGGCCCAACGCACCCTGGGCCCGGGCTCGCGGGTCGGGTTGGTCTACACCGATCGAATCGAGGGCGGCGATTACAACCGCGTCGCGGAGGTCGACAGCCGGCTCGTCTTCAAGGAGATCTACGGATTGAACCTGCAGCTCGCGGGCAGCCGCACGCGGGTCGGAGGCGTGACCACGACCGCGCCGCTGTGGCTGAGCCAGTTCACGGTGCAGGATCGCATCTGGGGCCTGCGCAGCCTGTTTGCCGGCATCGGGGACGACTTTCGGGACGCGAGCGGGTTCATCGGCCGGGCGGGGATCGTGCACTCATACGTCGATCCGAGCTACACGACCTATGGGCGGCCGGGAGCGCTGCTGCAGCGGTTCACCGGCGACATCGTGGTGGACGGTATCTGGCAGTATCAGAACTTCATCCACGGCCGCCACCTGCAGGACAAGAAGCTGCACTTCAACGGCAACGCGACGCTGCGCGGTGGGTGGAACGTCGGGGCGGGGTACTTCGTGGAGTCGTTCGGTTACGATTCCGCCCTCTATGCCGACTACCGTCTCAAA
>DASQAM010000392.1:0-2388 GCA_035635735.1 Gemmatimonadales bacterium
GCGGCTCTGTGGGGCGAGATCACACTAAAGAACGGGCGGGTCGAGCAGTCCAATTTCAACAACTATCGGGTGCTGCGGATGAACGAGGCGCCCACGATCGAGGTGCACCTGGTGCGGAACCTCGAGGCGCCCGGGGGGATCGGCGAGCCGGGGACGTCGATCACGGGGCCGGCCCTCGCCAACGCGGTTTTCGCAGCGACCGGAAAGCGGATCCGGAAGCTGCCGCTGGCGGCGCAACTCCGCTCGTCCTGATACCAAGGTATCGAGCGATACCACCGTCCAATGGCTCGGTTGTCCGGCTCCTCTCGCGTTCCAGCACCCCGAGGCGCCGGCGCTGAACGTTTCCATCCCACTCAGCGAGCGCCTGTTTGGCCAGGCCCTACCCCCGCGTCAGGAACGGTCGGAGCCGAGTCATCGCGCGGTGCACGAGCGCGCGCCCGCCCGGTGACAGATCGGCGAACCGCGTCTCGAGAACAGCTTGCGCCGCCGCGAGTGCGCTTCGGAGCGCCGCCCGGCCCGCGCCGGTGAGCCGAAGCCGCAGCCGGCGGCGGTCGCGCGGGGCCGCAAGCCGGACCACCAGGCCCCGGCGCACTAGCCCGTCCACGAGCGTGGACATGCTGGGCAGCGTAAGCCCTACGTAATCGGCGATGGCGGAGAGGTCGGCGTCCGGATTGGCGTCGAGAAACCCCAGCGCCCGCATGTGGGACAACGACAGTTGCTTCGGGCGCAGCCGCCGCACCTCGGGCGTCACCAGGCGCGTCACGAGCAAGGTGATCTCCAGCACCCCCTCGGCCACCTCCCGACGCGACTGTTTGGCCATCGCGGTATGATAACGCCGCACTGCTGTTCCGCAATGATACTTAGAATGACGAATGGTTAGATGTCGGAACCTTCCCGAAGCAAGCGTCGTTGCTGGGGCATGCCGTGGAAGCCGATCGTCGTTGGCGTCGATGCCTCGCCGGAGGCCGCAGATGCAGCAGTGTTCGCCGTCGCGGTGGCGCATCGCGCCGAGACATCATGCCATCTCGTCCACGCGACCCCGGGCTCGGGACACGCGCCGCGGCGCGACAGCTACCCGCACACACGGCGGTATGAGCAGGCGAGCGCGCAGGTGGCCGCAGCGCTTGGGAACCGCGTGCCCGCGGCCGTGCTTAAGACCCTCGCCGTCCATCGGGGAAAGCCGGCTGCCGTCCTGAACGAGGCCGTGGCAGCGCTCGGCGCTGAGCTCGTGGTGCTCGGCGGGAAGCACCACTCGACGCTCGGGCGCTGGCTCGGCGGCAGCACCAGCGTCGAGGTGGCGCGAACGGCCGTCGTGCCATTGCTGGTGGCGGCGGGAGCGCCCGCCATCCGGCGGGTTCTGCTCGCCCTGGATCCGTCGGCCGCGGCGCGGCCCGCGGCCGCCGCCGCCGAGCGCTACGCCGCGCTGTTCGGCGCCGAGCTGCGTGCCCTGAGCGTGGTGGAGCCGCTGGCGGTCGTCCCCGAAGTGCCGCAGCAAGACACGACAGACTACTACCGGCGGTGGGAGGAAGCCCTCGCGCGCGACGTCTGGCCCCTGATCCGGGCACCCGGCGTGGGCACCGTCGTGCGGCACGGCACGGCCCTGGAGACGATCCTGCGCGAGGCGGCCGACTGGCGCGCCGATCTAGTCGTGGTCGCCTCGCACGGGAAAGGACCGGTCAAGCGAATGCTCGTGGGGAGCGTCACGGAGGGACTCATCAACCATCTGCCGACGTCGCTGCTGGTCGTGCCAGGCGGAGCGGCGCCGGTCGGGCCTGACGCTAGCGAGCTGATCACCACCGTAAACCACGAGGAGCAGACATGAACATCCTGTATACAGCCGAAGCGGTGGTCGAGGGAGGGCGGGCGGGATATGGCCGGACCTCCGACGGGCGCCTGACCGTCGAGTTGTCCGTCCCGAAGGAGATGGGCGGCGAGGGCGGGCCAGGTACTAATCCTGAGCAGCTGTTCGCTGTCGGGTACGCCGCCTGCTTTCAGTCCACCCTCTTGTCGCTGGCGCGCGGTCGTAAACTCGACGCCTCCGACTCGACCATCACCGCGCAGGTGGGGATCGGTCCCGCCGGTCACGGCGGCTTCGGCTTGACGGTCGCGCTCGACTTGCACGCGCCGCACCTGTCGCGGGGCGAGGCCGAAGATTTGATGCGTCGAGCCCACGAGCGCTGCCCGTACTCGAACGCCACGCGGGGCAACGTCGACGTCACGCTCGGCGTCGACGGTCGCGAATTGGACCGGAGGGCCGCGTGACGCCCGAGCGTTAGGGTGAAGAGCGAGCCGATACCGAGTGGAACTCCTGGGCTCGTGACACGACCTGAATCGGAGGGAGCATCAACGTGAACCCGACACAACGCACGACTGCATCGCTGGTCGATG
>DASQAM010000393.1:0-6968 GCA_035635735.1 Gemmatimonadales bacterium
GATCACCGGGGCGTCGTTGTGATATTTGAGGTAGAGCCGCAGCAGCCCGTGACGCCCATCGTCCAGCACCTTGAAGTCCTGGACGTAGTGGTTGTCGCGGAGCAGCCGCGCGATCTCGACCTTCAGCTTCGACACCGGCATGTCGACCCGGCGGTGGCCCGCCTGGCAGGCGTTGCGCACCCGGGTCAGCATGTCGGCGACGGGATCAGTCATACTCATCTCGTGTTCCGTCCTTTTACCAACTGGCTTTGCGCACGCCGGGAATTTCCCCGCGCAGCGCGAGCTCGCGGAAACAAATGCGGCACAGCCGGAACTTCCGGAGCGTCCCGCGACTGCGGCCGCAGCGCTGGCACCGGTAGTAGCCGCGCACCTTGAACTTTGGCTTCCGCTTGACCTTCTCCATCCACGCCTTCTTCGCCATGACTCCCTCGTCTCCTAAGCGACGACCGCGACCGGGGCTTCGCCCCGGAAGGGCATCCCCAGCTCACGCAGCAGGGCCAGGGCCGTGTCGTCCCGGCCGGCGCTGGTCACGAACGTGATATCCATCCCGTGGATCTTCTCGACTTTGTCGTAGTCGATCTCCGGGAAGATCATCTGCTCCTTGATGCCGATCGTGTAGTTGCCCCGGCCGTCGAAGCTGTCGGTCGGGAGCCCGCGGAAGTCGCGCATGCGCGGCACCGCGATCGTGATGAACCGGTCCAGAAACTCGAACATCCGCGCCGCCCGTAACGTCACCGAGCAGCCGACCGGCATGCCCTCGCGCAGGTTGAAGTTGGCGATCGCCTTCTTGGCCCGCGTCACCACGGGGTGCTGGCCGGTGATGGCGGCGAGCTCGGCCACGGCCGCCTCCAGCCCCTTCGGGTTCTTGGACGCGTCCCCCATCCCGACGTTGAGCACGATCTTCACGAGCTTCGGGATCTCGTGGGGATTCGTCAGGCCGAACTGCTGCGCGAGCTTCGGCCGCACCCGCTGCTCGTAGTACTCGTGCAAGCGTGGCGGCGGCGCGGGCTCGGGCGGCGGGCCTTCCGGCTCGGCCGGCGCGGCCGGCTTGCCCTCGCCCGGCTTCTTGCCTTTCTGCTTGTCCTTCTGCTTGTCCTTCTGCTTCAGCTTGGGCGCCGCCGGGGCGTCCGCTGGAGCTACCTCCGCAGCCTTCGGCTCCTGACCCTCGGGTGCTTCCCCGGGGTCAGCCTGTCGCTCCTGCTTCGGTTCCTTCTCTTTCGTGTCCGCCATGGGCTATTTCGCTTTCGCGCGCGGAATCGGCTGGCCCGACTTGACTGCGATCCGCTGCACGGTGCCATCCTTGTCCACCCGCCGCCGGACTCGCGTGGGATCCCCCGACTTGGGGTCGAGCAGCATGACCTTCGACGCCGCGATCGGCGCCGTCAGCTCGATGATACCGCTCTCCTGGTTCGGGTTGGCGGCGCGCTTGTGCTTCTTGACGATGTTCACGCCCTCCACTTCCACCCGGAATTCCTTGGGGATGACGCGGAGCACTTTCCCTTCCTTGCCGCGATGCTCCCCCGAGATCACGCGCACCGTGTCGCCCTTGGCGATGTGCATCTTGTGGCGCTCGGGCTCGCGGGCGTCGGGCCGGGTGCGGCTCTTCTTGTAGACGAGCGGCTTCATGTCAGATCACCTCCGGCGCCAGCGAGACGATCTTCATGAACCGCTTGTCGCGCAGCTCGCGCCCGACCGGCCCGAAGATGCGGGTCGCCCGCGGCTCGCCCTGGTCGGTGATGAGCACGGCGGCGTTCTCGTCGAACCGGATGTAGGAGCCATCCTTGCGCTTGGTCTCCTTGGCCGTGCGGACAATCACCGCCCTCACCACCTCGCCCTTCTTGACTTGGCCGGTGGGGATGGCGTCCTTGATCGTCACCACCACGATGTCCCCCAGCCCCGCGTACCGGCGCTTGGACCCGCCGAGTACCCGGATCACGAGCGCGCGCCGCGCGCCCGAGTTGTCTGCGATCTTGAGAATCGACTCCTGCTGCACCACGGTTCCCCCCTCCTGTCCCCGCTACTTCGCGCGCTCGACGATTTCGACCACCCGCCACCGCTTGGTCTTCGACAGCGGCCGCGTCTCGACGATCCGCACCGTGTCGCCCGCCTTGGCGCCCTGCTCGTCGTGCGCGGCGACCTGCTTGGTGCGCACGATCTGCTTGCCGTAGAACCCGTGCGCGAAGCGGCGCACGAGCGACACCGTGACGGTCTTCTGCATCTTGTCGCTCACCACTACGCCGGTCCGAACTTTGCGCCGCCCCCTCATGCCCGCTTCCTCTCTGCCAAAATGGTGTTGATCCGCGCGATCTCGCGGCGGATGGCGCGCAGCTGCAACGGGTTCCCGAGCGCTTCGGTGGCGCGGCGGAATCCCAGACGGAAGCGCTCCTCGGTCAGCACGACGAGCTGCTGCTCCAGCTCGTCGGTCTTCATCTCCCGCAGCGCCTCGGGCTTCTTCCTCGGCATGCTAGCGCTCCTCCCGCTTCACGAACTTCGACTTGATCGGCAGCTTGGCCGCCGCGAGCGCCAGCGCCTCGCGCGCCAGATTCTCGGCGATCCCCTCGAGCTCGAACATCACCCGGCCCGGCTTCACCACCGCCACCCAGCCTTCGGGATTCCCCTTGCCCTTCCCCATCCGGGTCTCGGCCGGCTTCTTTGTGATCGGCTTGTCCGGGAACAGCCGGATCCACACCTTGCCGCCGCGCTTCATCTCGCGCGTCAGGGCCACGCGCGATGCCTCGATCTGGCGGTTCGAGATCCACCCCGGCTCGAGCGCCATGAGCCCGTAATGGCCGAACGCGACCGTGTTGCCGCGCGTGGCCATCCCCTTGGTGCGGCCCTTGAACCGCTTGCGGAACTTGACGCGCTTCGGTGCCAGCATGGCCCCCCCGTCAGACTCCCGTCGAGTACGTGCGGCCCGACAGCTCTTCGGTCATCTCGCGCGTGAAGATCCACACTTTCACGCCGATGGTGCCGTAGGTCGTCTTGGCCGTCGACGTCGCGTAGTCGATGTCGGCGCGGAGCGTGTGCAACGGCACCCGCCCCTCGTGGTAGCCCTCGGTGCGCGCGATCTCGGCGCCGCCCAAGCGACCCGCCGTCTTGATCTTGATCCCCTGCGCCCCCATCCGCATCGCGCTCTGCACTGCGCGCTTCATGGCGCGCCGGAACGAGATGCGCTGCGTCAGCTGATGCGCCACGGAGTCCGCCACGAGCTGCGCGTCCAGCTCCGGCCGCTTGATCTCCTCGACGTTGATGCCCACTTCCTTGCCGGTGAGCTGGGCCAGCTCGTCGCGCAGTTTGTCCACCTCCGCGCCGCGCTTCCCGATCACCACGCCGGGACGGCCCGTGTGCACCGTGACCGTGACCTTCCCCGGCTTGCGCTCGATGTGAATGTCGGCGATGGCCGCGTGGGAGAGCCTGGTCTTCAGGTACTTCCGGATCAGGTCGTCTTCCTTCAGGAGCTCGGGGAAGTCGTGGCGTGCGTAGTAGCGCGAGCGCCACGGCTTGATGATCCCGAGCCGGAACCCGTAGGGGTGTGTTTTCTGGCCCACTTATCTGCCTTCTTTCTTCGTCTTGGACTTGCCGCCCGCCTTCTTGGCCTTGGGACGCTTGCCCTTGGCACCCCCGGCCCTGACGGGCCGGGCTATGGCCTCCGCTTTCGCCGCGGCCTTGCCAGACGCGGCTTTGGGCGCCCGAGACTCCGCGTCCCCCTCCACGTGGATCTCGACGTGGCTGGTGCGCTTCTTAATGGGCGTAGCCCGCCCCATCGCCGCCGGGGTGAACCGCTTGAGGGTCGGCCCTTCGTTCACCACCGCGTATTTGACGCGCAGCTGGTCCACATCGAGCGCCGCGTTTTCGCGCAGCGCCCGCTGCTCGGCGTTCGCCACCGCGGACTTCAGCACCTTGTGGATCTGCTTCGCGGCCAGCTTCTTCGAGAACCGCAGGATGGCGTACGCCTGCGGCACCGGCTGCCCCCGGATCTGGTCGATCACGAGGCGCATCTTCCGCGCCGACTGGCGTACCGTCCGCTGGATCGCTCGCGCTTCCATGGGCTATGCCTTCGGCGGCGCTTCGGCAGCGGCGGCGGCGGCCTCTTCGCGCTCCTGCGCCGAGCCCTTGGCCGAGTGGCCGCGGAATAGCCGCGTCGCGGCGAACTCACCCAGCTTGTGCCCCACCATGTTCTCGGTGATGTACACCGGGATGAACTTGTTCCCGTTGTGTACCGCGAGGGTGTGGCCCACGAAATCGGGTGTGATGGTCGAGCGGCGCGACCAGGTCTTGAACACCTTCTTTTCGTTCTTCTCGTTCAGGGCCGTGATCTTCACGAGGAGCGACGGCTCCACGTAGGGCCCCTTCTTGACGCTGCGTCCCATTACTGTGTGGCCTTCCCGCGCTTGCGTCCGCGCACGATCAGTTTCGTCGACGGCTTCTTCTTGTGCCGGGTCTTTTTGCCCTCGACCTTGCCCCAGGGATTGGTCGGGGGCCGGCCGCCCGAGGTCTTTCCTTCGCCGCCACCCAGCGGGTGGTCGACGGGATTCATCGCCACGCCGCGCACCCGCGGATTCCGGCCCAGCCAGCGGCTCTTGCCGGCCTTCCCGATCGAGAGCAGCTCGTGCTCGGGATTGCCCACCTCGCCGATCGTGGCGAGGCACTCACCGCGTACCATCCGCATTTCGGTGGAGCGCAACCGGAGCGTGACGTAGTTGCCTTCCTTCGCGACCACCTGGATGCCGGTGCCCGCGGAACGGGCCAGCTGGCCGCCTCGCCCGATCTTGAGCTCCACGTTGTGCACCGTGGTGCCGAGGGGGATCTCGAACAGCGGCATCGCGTTCCCCACCCGGATGTCCGAGCCCGGCCCCGAGACCACAGTGTCGCCCACCGCAAGGCCCTTGGGGGCCAAGATGTAGCGCTTCTCGCCATCCGCGTAGTGCAGCAGCGCGATGCGCGATGTCCGGTTGGGGTCGTACTCCACCGACGCCACCTTCGCGAGAATGCCGAACTTTTCGCGCCGGAAGTCGATCCGTCGATAGCGACGCTTGTGCCCGCCGCCCTGCCACCGGTTGGTGATGTGGCCCTTGTTGTTGCGCCCGCCCGTCCGCCGCAGCGGCTCGAGCAGCGACTTTTCGGGCTCGCTCTTCGTGACGTCCGCGAAGTCGGAGACCGAGCGGAACCGCGTGCCTGGCGTCATCGGCCGAAACTGTCGGATGCCCATGTCAGCCCTCGAACACGGCGATCGCGTCGCCTTCTTTGAGTGTGACGATCGCCTTCTTCCACGCCGAGCGACGGCCCGCCCGGCCCGAAGAGAGACCGCCGGTGCGGCGCCGCGCGCGCACCACCAGCGTGCGCACGTCGGTCACGGTGACCTTGAACAGCGTCTCGATCGCCGCGCGGATCTGCGGCTTGGTCGCGGCCGTGTCCACGCGGAAGGCGTACTCTTTGCGGGCCTGGTACGCGGCCGAGGACTTCTCGGTGATCACGGGGCCCACGATCAGACGGTGCTGGTCAGGCATCTCGAGCCCCTTCCTCGCCCTCTGCCTGCGCCGGCGACTCGCTGCCCTCCAGCGCCGGCAGCTCCACCACCACGGCGTCCGCCCACAGAATCTCGTACGCGGTCGCGTCCGTGAACCGCATCACGAGCACGTCGGGGATGTTCCGCCCCGAGAGGTAGACGTTGTGCGCGCTCGCCGCGCCAGCAGTGAGCACCAGTACCTTCTTGTCCGCGACCCCCAACTTCCCGAGCAGCTCGACCAGGGTCTTGGTCTTCGGCTTCTCGTACTCGAGCGAGTCGACCACGAACAGGGCTTCCTCGCGCGCCCTCGCATTCAACGCGGATTTCTTCGCGAGCTGGCGCACCTTCTTCGGGATGCCGAGCCGATAATCGCGCGGATGCGGCCCGAACACGATCCCGCCGTGCCGCCAGTGCGGCGAGCGGGTGGAGCCCTGCCGCGCCCGGCCGGTGCCCTTCTGGCGCCACGGCTTCTGGTTGCCACCCGAGACCTCGCTCCGGGTCTTGGTGTCGCTCGTCCCCTGACGCTGGTTCGCGAGGTAGGTGACCACCGCGCGATGCAGCACGTGCTCGTTCACCGTGCCGTCGAACAGCGCGGCCGGCAGGCGCACCGATTTCTTCTTCGCGCCGGCGGCGGAGTAGTGCGGCGCCTCAATCATGACGGCTCGGCCCTCCCTGTTTGCGCACCGTGAGGAGCCCGTTCATCGGCCCTGGCACCGACCCACCGAGAAACAACAGGTTCCGCTCGGCGTCCACTTTCACGACGCGGAGGCCCAGCTCGGTGAAATTGCGCGCGCCCATGTGCCCGGGCATGCGCTTCCCTTTGATGATGCGCGACGGATCGGTGCCCGGCGCGATCGAGCCGGGCTTGCGATGGCGCGTATTGCCGTGCGTTTCGGGGCCGCCGCCGAAGTGATAGCGGTGCACCACGCCCTGGAACCCGCGACCCTTGGTCACGCCCGTGACCTTGACGCGGTCGCCGATGGCGAAGATCGCCACGGTCACGGTTTCCCCCGCCTTGGGCGCCTCCCCGGCCACCGGAAAACTCTCGAGCACCCGCGGCGCGACCTCCAAACCGGCCTTCTTTACGTGGCCGGCCAGGGCCTTCGCCGTCCGCTTCGGCTTCTTCGCGCCGAAGCCCAGCTGGACCTGCGATTGGCCGACCTGCACCACGGGGCACGGGCCCGCCTCGATGATCGTCACGGGCACGTGCGTGCCTTCCGCGTCGAACACGCGGGTCATGCCGAGTTTCCTGCCGATCAATCCTGTCATTGGCCGGTCACAGCCTCATTGCACCTTGATCTCGACGTCAACGCCGGCGGGGAGATCGAGCTTGGTCAGGGCGTCGACGGTCTGGGACCGCGTATCCAGGATGTCGATCAGCCGCTTGTGCGTCTTGAGCTCGAACTGCTCGCGGCTCTTCTTGTCGATATGCGGGCTGCGGAGCACCGTCCAGAGCTGCCGC
>DASQAM010000394.1:0-3061 GCA_035635735.1 Gemmatimonadales bacterium
GAAAAACTCCCCGAGCGTCCCCGGCCGCCCTCCGTGCACCACCGGCAGCGCGGCGATCGCTTTCGCGTCGAGCCCGGCGAACCGGTCCGCGGCGATGCAATCGGCGATGAGCACGTGATCGGGCGGCGCGGTGAGGGACAGCGTCACGGCGTCGCTCACGCCAGGATCTTCCGCAGATGGAAATGGTGCGGTCCGAGCTTACCGCCGAAGTTCGCCGCCGTGATGGTGTTCACCCCGGGCCGGCACGCCGCCGGGATGCCGGCGCGCATCGCCGCCTCGATCGACGGAGCATCAGTCCCGTCCAGCACGATCTCGAGCACGCTGTTCACGCCGTCGGGGAGCGCGGTTTGCGTGATCGCCCGCAGTGTGGGATCGAAGGGATCATTGGTCGTCGCCACCATGTTCTTGTAGCGCTTCGAGCCCACCTTGCTGCCGCTCCGCACCACGCCCCCTGGGAACGGGAGGATCACGCCCGGGAGACTGGTCATCGCGTCCACCGCGGCCTCCGCGGCGGCCAGCGCGGCATCCGCATCCTCGGCAAGGATCAGGAAATTCCCGCCACCCACGCCTTTCAACATCCCGAAGGTTTCCTCGACCAGGAACTCCCCCTCCATGACCGGCAGGCGCCAGTAGCGCTTCCCGCCGATCACCTTGCTCGCCTGAAACCCGTCCCCGAACACGCGCAGCGCCTTCCCGACTGCGAGCCGATCGGGCGCATCGGGCAGGCCGTCGAAGCAGGCGGTGGTGGGGCAGGTGAGTACCGTCTGGCCGACCCGCACGATCAGCTGTTCCGGGAGGCTCGCCTTGTCCACGGTCAGAAACAGCACGCTGATCCCCGGTCGCCCGTCGGGCGTCTCCGCTGGTGTGAGCTCCTGCTCGATTCCAGCTTCGCACTTGCAGCCGATTACCGACGTCGCGAACCCGGTGAGCTTGGTGGCCGCCTCCCGAGCCCACTTCGCCGTCCGTCCCGTGATCACGAGGCGAGCGACCCGCATCGTGAACGCTTCGGCGAACGTATCCGCGATCGTGACGCCGTTGATCTTCATGGGAGCGCCGCCCCATAGTTTTCGAATGCGACGCACGCGTATTGGTCGAAGAATCGCTTCACGTCCGTGGTGACCGCCGCGTCGTACTCGGGCCGAACAGCCAGCCGCCGCCCCGCGGGCGCGCGGCGCAGCTGCCCGTCCTCGACGACCAGGGTTCCGGCCTTGATCACGTAGCGTGGCGTCGCGAACATCTTCGCGCGGTCGGCGTCGTTCGCATAAATCGTCACGTCCGCATCCGCCCCGGGAGCCAGGTGTCCCTTGTTCTTCAACCCCAGGAGCCTCGCCGGGCCCGCCCGCGTGACGATGGCGATCTCGCCGAGCGTGTATTCGCGCGCCAGCCCATCGAGCAACGTGCTGCCCACGAGCAGCTTCTGGTTCACCGCCTTCAGCCGGTCGTCCCGATAGCCGCGATCCATCAAGAGGCGGATCAGCTCCGGATACGAGAGGAACGTCCCGCCGTTCGGATGATCGGTCGACAGGACCACGCGCCACGGGTCGTTCGCGAGCAGGAACAGTTCGAGCCCGACGGACCACTGCAGCGCGGCGACCGCCGCCTTTTCCTTGTAGCTGTATGGGACGATGCCGCAACCCGTTTCGAGCTCGATATCTACGTTCACCCACTTGCGGCCGCTGCTCGTGTACAGGAGATGCTCGACCGGGCTGTCGGCGGTGACGGTCGTCGCCGATCCGAACATCACCTGCCCGACGTCCACGCTCACCTCGGCGTGAGCGTTCACGTACTCGATCACCTCGCGTGCCGCCGACGCCCAGGCCTTCCCGGGCGCCCCCCCGTAGCTGTGGAACTGCAGGTGCGTGAAGTGCGCCCGCTGTCCCGAGAGGGCTTTCATGCTCTCGACCGTGGTCGCGGAGTTCCCCGGCTGCCCCAGGCTGTTGCAATGGATGTGCACGGGGTGCGGGAGCTTCAGCTCGCTGGCGGCGCCCGCGAGCGCGTCCAGGATCTTCCGTGGCGTGACGGCGCTCGACCCGACCGTATCGTCCAGACCGCTCACGTTACGCCGATCTCCTCCACCCTTCCACACTGCGACGCCGCCCGGGTTCACGATCTTGATCGCGTAACCGCGAGTCGTCCCCAGGAGCCACGCCACGTAGTCGCGCGCCCGCGCGGCCTCACCGGCGGCGAGCTGGCGAAGCAAATAGTCGTCGTTGCCGAGCAGCACGAAAAAGCCGGCATCGATGATCGGCGTGTCGTCGAGCTCCGCGTGTGCGTGCCGCGCAGCGAGGGGGGCCACCGCCGCTTCCATCACCGTGGTATAGCCGAGCCCGGCGTAGCGATAGCCGGTCGCAAAGGTGCTCGGCACCGTCCCCCCCGTGCCCGAGCGCGCGACCGCGCCATCGTCGAGCCGCGGGGCGGTCAACGGATCGGCCGCGTGCTCTTCGGGGAGCAGCCGTCGGGCGTGGTTCACGCTCGACCCGGCGACATGCGCGTGGATGTCCACGCCGCCGGGCATCACCACCATGCCGCGGGCGTCCAGTCGCGCGGCGCTCGCCGGCACGTCGGTCACGATCTGGTCGCCCTCGATGCACACATCGCGCACGACGCCGTCCACGCCGTTCGCCGGGTCGTACACGGTGCCGCCCGTGATCCGGAGTCGCGCTGGTTGGGTCATGTGCGGAGTCGTTCGCGCAGCGCCCGCACCGTAATGAGCGCCCCGTGCGGCGCCTCGAGCGCCGGCCGCAGCGGCAACGGGACATCGTCCATGCGGAACGCCGTGCCGCCCTCGTGAATGCCAGCCAGTCCCGTGTCTATGGTGACGGTGGGTTGGAACGTCGTCGCGCTCGCCCGGGGTCCGATCACCACGCTCTGAACGCGGCCGAGCCCCGTGGCCACTGACACGGGGAGCGTCGCCGGCGCGCCGACGACGAGGGCGGCGTCTACGTCGCCTCCGCCGAGCAGCGTGGCCGCGCCCGCTTGTGGCTGATAGCTCGGGTACCCGCGGGAGAAATCCACGGCGAAAGGGAACCCGGTCTGCCACGTGAGCACGGCATCGGCACCG
>DASQAM010000395.1:0-1522 GCA_035635735.1 Gemmatimonadales bacterium
GGATGCCAGCGCTCCCCGGGGGGCACGAGAGTCACGAGTTTCTGCTGACCCACCAGCAGATGCAGGAAGTTTTCGCTGCCCAGATGCTCCACCAGGACCACCTCGGCCGGACCGTCGAGCGCGGGCACGAGCTCGATGTGCTCGGTGCGCGCCCCAACTGTAGCGGTCCGCGGCGGCGCGCCTTCGACCGGCAGGGCGCCGATGGGAAGAAAGTTAATCGCCGGGATGCCCAGTCGTGCTGCTACGTAAATGTTCGCAGGCCGCTCGTAGACGTCCTGCGGCGTACCGACCTGGACGAGGCGCCCCTGCTCGAGAATCCCGATGCGGCTGGCCATGGTGAGCGCCTCAACCTGATCGTGCGTCACATACAGCACGGTTGCACCCAAATCGGCCTGAATGTGCTTCAGCTCGACACGCAGTTCCGCACGGAGCTTCGCGTCGAGCGATGACAGCGGTTCGTCCATAAGGTAAATGGCCGGGCGTCGTACCAGGGCGCGACCGATAGCCACTCTCTGCATCTCGCCGCCCGAGAGTCGCGTTGCGGAGTTTGCCAGCTTGTGATCTATTCTGACGAGGCGAGCCACTTCCTCCACACGCATCTTGATCTCGCCTTCGGGTGTTCGGCGCGCCGGAGCCCGCAGCGGAAACGCAAGATTGTCGAACACTGTGAGATGTGGATACAGAGAGTACTGCTGGAACACGACCGACACGTTGCGTTGCGCCGGCGGGTCGTCCGTCACGTCGCGTTCATCGAACAGGATGTTTCCGGCATCCGGCTTTTCCAGCCCGGCTATGAGACGCAACAATGTCGTCTTCCCCGCACCGGTCGGCCCGAGCAGCACCATGAATTCGCCGTTCGGTACGGTGAGACTGATGTCCCTGTTCGCCTCAGCGTCGCCGAAGCGCTTGGTCACGCGATCCACAGTCACTTCAGTCACTGGCAGACCCCTCGAACAAACGGCTCTTGAGCGCGCTTCCAGACACGGCATCGAACACCACGAGGCGCTCCGAGTCGAAGTTGAGCCCGACGGCCTCCCCGACGCGCACGCGTTGGCGCGATGCAATGCGCGCCTTCAACTGGCCATGTTTCGTGTTGATCGTCACGATCTGCACGGTGCCCATGTACTCGACGCTGAACACCTCACCGCGCATTTCGCCCAGGTCGCTGATCCTCACATGCTCCGGCCGCACGCCGAGCGCCAGCTCGCCTTCCACGACCCCTTGTCGCATCGCGGGGACTCGAATCGCCTCGCCATTCAATTGGACGCTGGTTTGCCCCGGCGTCAGACTGGACTTGAACCTCAGAAAACTCATGGGCGGGCTGCCGATGAATCCGGCGACGTGCATGTCGGCCGGCCGATCGTAAATATCCTGCGGGCCACCGATCTGGACGACCACCCCGTGATTCATCACCGCGATGCGATCCGCCATCGCCATTGCCTCCGTCTGGTCGTGCGTCACGTAGACGGTCGTCGCCCGAATGCGATCATGCAAGGCGTGCAGCTCGACACACATTAAATGA
>DASQAM010000396.1:0-2614 GCA_035635735.1 Gemmatimonadales bacterium
CTTCGAGCTCGTCCACCCCGACGACCGCGCCGACGCCCTGGAGCTGTTCGGCGAGCTCATGCAACGACCCGGCCACCTCGTCAAGACAGAGCTGCGCGCCCTGCACAAGGACGGGAGCTGGCGCCGCCTCGAGGCGGTCGGTGTGAACCGCCTGGACGATCCCGCCATCCGCGGGATCGTGGTGAACTATCGCGACATCACCGAGCGGCAGCGTACGGAGCGGGATCTGCGCGAGACACTCTCCTTGCTCAACGCGACGTTCGAATCCACGACCGATGGGATCCTCGTGGTGGATCTGGCAGGCCACATCATCAGCTTCAACCGCATCTTCGCCGAGTTGTGGCGGATCCCCGACTCGATCCTCGAGGCCAAGGACAGCGCCGAGACGCTCGCGTTCGTGCTCGAGCAGGTCGTCGACCCGGCGGGGTTCCTGAACAAGATCCGCGAGCTGTACGCGCGCCCGGACGCGTCCAGCTTCGACGTCCTGACCTTCAAGGACGGCCGCATCTACGAGCGCTTCTCCCAACCCCAGCGGATCGGCGGGAAGAGCATCGGACGGGTGTGGACCTTCCGCGACGTCACCGACGCGAAGCGGGCCGACCAGATTCAGCTCGCCACCTATCGGATCTCCGAAGCCGCCCACGCCGCGCGCACCCTCCAGGAGCTGTTCGGCGCGATCCACCGGATCGTGGGTGGGCTGATGCCCGCGAAGAACTTCTATATCGCGCTGTACGACGCCGCGAACGATCACCTGACCTTCCCGTACCACGTGGACGAGTACGACTCGGACTTCCCGTCGAAGAAACCCGGCAAGGGACTGACCGAATACGTGCTCCGGACCGGCCAACCCTTGCTGGTCACGCCGGAGGTGCACGCCGAGCTCGAGCGGCGCGGCGAGGTCGAGCTGATCGGCCCACCCTCCATCGACTGGGTCGGCGTCCCCTTGAAGATCGGCGACCGCACGATCGGCGTGCTGGTCGCGCAGACCTACACCCCCGGCGTCCGCTACCGCGACACGGAGAAGCACGTCCTGCAGTTCGTGTCGACCCAGGTCGCCATGGCGATCGAGCGGAAGCGGACCGAGGAGCAGCTGCACGAGAGCGAGCGCAAGTACCGGCTGCTGTTCGAGACCAATCCCGAGCCGATGTTCGTGTACGACTTCGAGACGCTCCGCATCCTGGCGGTGAACGGACCGGCCGTCACCCGGTACGGGCACACGGAGTCCGAGTTCCTCGAGCTCACACTGCGCGACATTTGCCCGCCCGAGGAGCAGGCCCGGTTCGACGAGGAGCTGGCGCGCCGGCCGGACGACGGTGCCGTACGCACCGGAGTCCGTCACTGGACGAAGCAGGGCAAGCGCTTCGACGTCGACCTCGTGGCCCGGCCCCTCGAGTTCGCGGGCCGGCGCGCCCGGCTCGTGCTCGCCCGCGACGTGAGCGCGCAGCGCCAGCTCGAGGAGCAGCTGCGCCAATCGCAGAAGATGGAAGCCGTAGGGCAGCTGGCGGGCGGCATCGCGCACGACTTCAACAACCTGCTGACCGCCATCCTGGGTTCGACCCAGCTGCTGCTGCACAACACCCCGCCCGGCGACGCGCGTCGCGAGGACGCCGAGGAAATCCGGCACGCCGGGCTTCGAGCCGCTGAGCTCACCCGGCAGCTGCTGGCATTCAGCCGTCGCCAGGTGCTCGCGCCCAAAGTGCTCGACGTCAATGCCGTGGTCGCGAACATGGATCGGATGCTGCGCCGGCTGCTCGGCGAAGACGTCGAGCTCGCCACGTCGCTCGATCCCGCCGCAGGCGCGGTCAACGCCGACCCCGGGCAGCTCGAGCAGGTGCTCCTGAACCTCGCCGTCAACGCTCGCGACGCCATGCCCGGCGGCGGCCGGCTGAGCATCGGGACGACGCGGGTCACGCTCCACGAAGAGCACGTCGAGCGGCGCCACCGCATGCCCGCCGGCGATTACGTCTGCCTGGCGGTCGCGGACACCGGCGTCGGCATGGATGAGACGACCCAGGCACACTTGTTCGAGCCGTTCTTTACGACCAAGGAGGTCGGGAAGGGCACCGGCCTCGGCCTCGCCACGGTGTACGGAATCGTCAAGCAGAGCGGCGGCTACATCTGGGTCTACAGCGAGGCGGGGCACGGCACCACGGTCAAGATCTACCTCCCCCGCGTGCCCGGCGTCGCCGAGGGTCCCGTGCCCGCTGCGGAGCCGCAGCAGGTGCGGGGAGGCGACGAGACGGTGTTGTTGGTCGAGGACGCGGCGCCGGTACGCACGCTGGCCCGCCGCAGTCTCGAGGCCTGCGGCTATCGGGTGCTCGAGGCCGCCGACGGGCCGTCCGCCCTGCTGCTGTCCGCCCGCCACCGGGCCGGGATCGACATCCTCGTGACCGACGTCGTCATGCCCGGCATGAGCGGCCGCGAGCTCGCGGAGCGGCTGGCGCCCGAGCGGCCCAGCATGAAGGTGCTGTACACGTCCGGCTATACCGACGACGCGATGGTCCGCCAGGGGGTCCTGAGCGCCGGCGTGGCGTTCCTTCAGAAGCCGTTCGTGCCGGACACGCTGGCGCGGAAGGTGAGGGAAGTGCTGGACGGCTGACGACGTGGTTCGGCC
>DASQAM010000397.1:0-3890 GCA_035635735.1 Gemmatimonadales bacterium
TCTCCTGAGGCGACTGCGGTGCGAGCTTCCCCGGGCCGGCTCCCCCACACGCGAGGCAGCCCAGCGCGACGAGCACGGTCAGTCGTGGTCTCACGGACGATACCTCGAGTGGGGGCGGAGTGAACCGAAGGTAAGACGGCATGCGGCTCTACGTCAACATTGATCACGTCGCGACGGTGCGCGAGGCGCGTCGCACCGACGAGCCCGACCCCGTGCGCGCCGCGACGGCGGCCGAGCGGGGCGGCGCCGACGGCATCACCGTGCATCTGCGCGAGGATCGTCGCCACATCCAAGACGCCGACGTCCGCGCGCTCCGCGCCGCGGTGGGCAGCGTGCTCAACCTCGAGCTCGGCGCGGCGCCCGAGATCGTGCGGATCGCCGGCCGCCTGAAACCGTTTCAGGCGACGCTCGTCCCCGAGCGGCGCCGGGAGATCACGACCGAAGGCGGCCTCGCGCTCGGCGGTCCGAACCGCAGGATCGGCACGGCCGTCCAACGCCTCACCGCCGCCGGCATCCGCGTCAGTCTCTTCATCGATCCCGATCTGGAGACCATCGATCGGGCCGCCGCGCTCGGCGTTCCCGCGGTCGAGCTGCACACCGGACGCTACGCCCGCTCCTGGCGGAAGAGCGACGCGGCGCTCCGCGCGCTGGGACGGGCGGCCACCCACGCCCGCGCGCGCGGCCTCGCCGTGCACGCGGGGCACGGTCTGACCTACGACAATGTCCAGCCCGTCGCCGCCATCCGGGACATCGAGGAGCTGAACATCGGGCATTCGATCGTGAGCAACGCGATCTTCGTGGGAATGGAAGCAGCGGTGCGGCGCATGCGGCAGTTGGTCGATGAGGCCAGGAAGCCTTAGCTTGGTAGCCCTATGACGGAGTCCCCGAAGCCCCTCGGCATGTCGGACTTCTTCGCCCTCGAGGCGGGGGAGTATCTCGAGCGGCTCGACGGCATGCTCGCCAAGGGCGACAGCCCCAGCGCCGACGAGATCGTCCGGCTCGCCCGGGCGCTGCGCGGCAGCGCGCTCATGGCGAACCAGCTCGCGATCGCGCGTGCCGCCGCCGGGCTCGAGGTCCTGGCGCGCGCGGTGCGCGAGGGACGGCGCGCCTGGGATCCCCAGATCCAGCAGCTCGCCCTCCGCGCGGTGGACGACTTGAAGATCTTCGTGCGCCGGGCGGGCAGCTGGACGGATGCCGACACCGCGAAAGCCGAAGCACTGGCAGTCGAGCTCGAGCAGGTCGCCGGCCGGCCGTCGGCGCAGATCCGTGCGGTGGAAGCCCTGGGGCTCGACGCGGGCGCGCGCGCCTTCGTCGCGCGTGAGGGCGCGGCGATCGCGGGCGCGCTGGAGCGCGCGGCGCAGGCGCTGCGGGCCAATCCCGCCGCCCACGACCCGCTCCAGCACGTGATGCGCGCGCTCCAGCCGCTGCGGGGCCTGGCCGCCCTCACCGATCTGCCGCCGCTCCCCGACCTGCTCGAGGGAATCGAGCGCGCCATCGGCGAGCTATCGCGCTCGGGACTCGTGCCCCCGACCACCGTGGTCGAGCTGTTCAAGGTCGCGGGCAGCGCGATCGCGCGCGCCGCCCGCGAAGTGGCCGAGCGGGGCCGACCCGACCCGGAAGGGCCCGATTTCCGGCAGTTCGCCGGGTTGGTCGTGAGGTTCATGGAAAGCGAGCCCGACGCCGTCTCGATCGGCTCCCTCTACTACAGTGACTCGGGTCCCCACATCGTGTCGCGCGGCGTTCCCGCGGCGCGCCCGTCCACGCTCGGCAAGCTGGAGCTCGTGAGCCACGGCGAGCATCTGCGTCAGGCGGCGGACTCGCTCGAGCGCGCCCCCTCCGCCACGCAGCGCGAGCTGCGCGCTCACACGCTCGGCACCACCTTTCGTGCGCTCGCGAACGCGGGCGGAGGCGTGCTCGCCGACCGCGTGGCCCAGTTCGCGATCGCCGGGCGCGAGGCGGTGGCGTCAGGGATTGCCGTGAGCAGCGCGGCCGCCTTTGCCGCCGAGCTGCGGCGTGCCGGCGACCTGCTGGCGCGCTCCGGGACGGGCGACGAGGAAGCGCTCGCAACCGAGCTCGACACCCTCACCGTGGCGCTGCGCGCGATCCAGGCCGGCGCCGCTCCCGCCCCCCCTCGCGCGCCCGCCGCTCCGGCTCCTGCTCCTCGTCCCGCGCCCGCGTCGCGGCCGACACCGCCTCCGGCCGCAACGCCCGTGGTTCCCGGGGTGAAAGCGACGCCCGCGCCACAGGCCGAGCCGGCGATGGCCGAAACTCCCGACCTGGTCGGGTCGTGGGCCGCCTATCAGCGCCTGTTGGAAAGGGGGATCGGCTCGGCGTCGCTCGCGGAGCTCATCGCCGGCGTCCAGAGCGCACCCGCAGCCGCTGCTCCCGGCTCCCCCCTAGCGGCTCCCGCGGCGCCCGCCGTCGTGGACGTGCGCGCCCTGTTGTATCGCGGCGACCGCGCGCTCCAGCGAGCGAAGGAGCTGCGCGCAGCGGCAAAGCGGGTGTCGGGCGACGAGCTCCGCGCGCTCGTCGACGAAGTCTGCGACCTCGTTGCCCTCGCCCTCGAGCCCAGCCCCTAGCCGGGCGTCCGCTTCCCCCTCCCCCTCCCGCTGGGCCTGGATCCTCGGTCTCGCGGTCACGGTCGCTTTCTTGGCGTGGGCCGTGCGAGGGACGCAGTGGAGCGAGGTGCTCGCGGGTCTCCGCGCCGTCGATCCGCTGCTCCTGGTGCTGACGGTAGTACTCGCCACGTTGACGTTTCCGATCCGTTTGATCCGGTGGCGTGTGATCCTGCGCGACGAGCGCGAGAGACCGCTTCCGTGGCTGCCCCTGTGGCACGCCGTCGCCATCGGCTTCATGGCGAACAATCTTCTCCCCGCGCGAGCCGGCGAGTTCGCGCGTGCCTACGTCGCCAGTCGGCAATTGCCGGTGCGGTTCACGACGGCGCTGGGTTCTATCGGCGTGGAGCGTGTGTTCGATGCCCTCGTGATGCTCGGGCTGATGGCGCTGGCCATCGCGTCCCCTACGTTCCCGGCGCACTCGACCTTGCTCGATACGCCGGTGTCACGTCTGGCCGGGCGGGCGGCGCTGCTGTTCGGCGCGATGTTCGTCGTGGCGCTCGTGGTCGTGCTGCGCCCGGCGCCGTGGCTCGCGCTATTCGAGCGCGTGACCCGGGCCGTGTTGCCGGCCCGGCTGGCGGGGCGCGTCGCCGGGATGGCCGAGGGCCTCGTGGCCGGTCTCACGGTGCTGAAGCGCCCCGGGCGGTTCGGGGCGATGCTGTTCTGGTCGTTGGTGCTATGGCTCACGAACGCCGCGTCGTTCGCCGTATGCTTCCGGGCGTTCGGGTTGCAGGTGCCGATCGAAGGATCCCTCCTGCTGCAAGGGATCCTCGGGTTCGCGGTGGCGGTCCCGGCGTCGGCCGGCTTCTTCGGCGTATTCGAGAAAGCGACGCAGCTGACGTTGCAGATCTACGGCATCAGTCCGAGCCTGGCGCTGGCGTACGCGGTCGCCTATCACGTCTCCACGTTCCTGCCGATCACGCTGCTCGGCCTGCGCTCGCTTGCGAGTGTCCACCTCCATCTGGGCGACCTGGGTCGGGCACGGACAGCCGATCAATTGGGGGACGCGAGTCCGTGACCGACGCCGTCCGCGTGGCGGCGCACGCCAAGCTCAATCTCCTGCTGCGCATTCTCGCGCGCGAAGCGCCGGCGGGTTATCACCAGATCGAGACGGCGTTCGCCCTGCTCGAGCTCACCGACGAGCTGGTGGTGACGCGCACGGCCACGGGCGTTGCGCTCACCGTGCACGGACCCGACCTCGGGGCGCCGGAGCAGAACCTCGCGGTACGGGCCGCGCGCGCCGTTCTGGATGCGACGGGGCTCAAGTTCGGCGTG
>DASQAM010000398.1:0-9122 GCA_035635735.1 Gemmatimonadales bacterium
GGCGCGCCACGACGTCGTCGCCATCACCATCGACGACCCGCGGGAACGCCACCTCCCCGATGCCGGCTGGGTGGACATGGAGGACGCCGAGACCGGTCAGCGGGTCCTCGTCGATACGAGCCACGGGCCGACGCGCACGCGTGTGAGCGTCGCGGCCGAGCGCCAGCTCCAGGAGCGCACCCGGAAACTCGCCCAAGCCGGCGTGGACCGCGTCGCGCTCCAAACCAGCGTGCCGTACGGCGTTGTGCTGCGCCGCGCTTTCTCTGAGCGCGCCCGCCGCCTGAAGCGATGACTTCTCGACTCATCTTGGTCGGCATGGTGGCGTCGTGGCGGCTGGCAACGGGGCAGGCGGGAGGGTGGTCCGCCACTCCCCCGGCTCCCACCGTCGGCGACACCATCTGGCTCGAGCGTGCGATCGCCGTCCCCGCCGGCTGGCAGGTCAGGGCGGGGAAGCTCGACGCGACCGAAGCCGTCGAGCCGCTCGCCGATCCCGCGGTGCTCCGGAGCGCGGGTGGCTGGGTCGTCCGCTACGCCGTCGTGGCCTGGAAACCCGGGGTTCACAAGCTGGGGCTGCCTCCGCTCTGGCTGCTCGCTCCCGATGGGCGGGCGGACTCGACGGCCGGGGGCACGGCCAGTCTCAGCGTGGCGAGTGTGATCCCGGACTCGCTGCGAGCCCCTAGTCCGCAAGGGTTGCTCGCGCCGCTGCGGGCAGGGCACCGGGATCCCTTGCCACCGCTCGCAGCCCTGGCGCTGGCCGCTGGGCTCCTCGCCACGGGCGTAGTCGCGCGGCGACGGCGGCCGCGGACCCTCGAGCCCGCACCTCCAGTTCCACTGGAACGTGAGGTCCCCGACATCCGGTGGCTCGCCGCGGGGGAACCGAAAGCCGTCGCCGAGCGGGCGATCTGGCGGCTCCGCGCCGCCCTGGCGCGCGCGCTACCTGAGGCGCACCTGGCGCTCGACACGGCCGAGTGCCTGGCGGTCGTCGAACGGGCGCGTCCCGACGCGCCCCTGCGCGAGCTGCGCGACCTGCTCGAGCAGCTCGACCGGGTGGCGTTCGCCTCCGCCCACGGGACCGATGTCGCCGCGCTCTCCGCCATGGCGCGTCGGCTGGCGCGAGAGCTGACCCCGTGAGCTTTGCCCGGCCGCTGCTGCTCCTTGCGCTCGGCCTGTTGCCGTTGTGGTGGTGGCTGCGCGCCAAGCGCCTCGCTCGCCTCTCGGGCACGCAGATGAGCGACGTCCGACCCGCTGCGGGCGCGGCGGAACGCCTCTGGGTCGCGCGCCTCCCGGTCACGCTCCGCAGCGCCTGCCTCGGCGCCTGGATCATCGCCGCCGCGGGGCCCCGCATCGGCGCTGCGCGCAGCGAAACGCGCAGCGAGGGGATCTCCATCGTGCTGGCCGTGGACATCTCGGGGAGCATGCAGGCGGAAGACTTCGCGCCGGCGAACCGCATCGACGTCGCCAAGCAGACGGCGATCGAGTTCGTACGGGCCCGCACTTCGGACCGCATCGGGCTCGTCGCGTTCGCCGGGCAGGCGCTCACCCAGGTTCCCATCACGACCGACTACGCCGTGCTGGAGCAGGCGCTGCGCGAGCTGCATCCGGGCATGCTCGAGGACGGCACGGCGATCGGCACGGCGATCGGAACAGCGGCCAACCGGCTGCGGCGTGCCCCGGGCAAGAGCAAGGTGCTCGTGCTGCTCACCGACGGCGTCAACAACAAGGGCACCGTGGATCCCCGAACTGCCGGGGAGGCGGCGGCGACGTTCGGGATCAAGATCTACACCATCGGCATCGGCACACGCGGGCAGGCGCCCATGCCGACGGAATACGGGGCGGACGGCCAGCTGCGCTACGAGATGCGGCCGGTCGAAATCGACGAGCAGCTCCTGACCGAGATCGCGTCCATGACCGGGGGGCGCTACTACCGCGCCACCGACACCCAGTCGCTGCGCCACATCTTCGAGGAAATCAATCGCCTCGAGAAGACCGAGGTGGAGCAAGTCGTCTACCGGCGCTTCGACGAAGCCTACCGCGTGCCCCTCGCCCTCGGGCTGGTGGCGCTCGCGCTCGAGATCGTCGTCGCGGGCACGTTCGCGGTGCGGGTTCCGTGATGACGTTCGACGCCCCCGTCGTGCTCGCGCTCGCGCCGCTCGTCGGCGGTGCCGTGTGGTTCGCCGCGGCCTGGGCGCGGCGCGTCCGCATCCGACGTGCGGCGCTGTGGTCGCAGGAGACGGTGCGGCAGGCGGTCGCCGCGGGACGCCACGGGCCCACGGCGCTCGCGGTCGCGGCGTTCCTCGGCGTCGTGGCGCTCGCCGGGCCCCGCTGGGGAGAAGAGCGGATCGTCGCTGAGACGCGTGGCCTCTCGGTCGTGCTCGCGGTGGACATCTCCCGCTCGATGCTCGCGGAGGACGCGACGCCCAGCCGGCTGCGGCGCGCGGTGCGCGAGGCGCGACGGCTGGTGCAGGACCTGGACGGGGATCGCATCGGGCTCATCGCCTTCGCCGGCTCGAGCTACATCATGTCGCCGCTCTCGATCGATGGCTCCGCGTTGACGCTCTACTTGGACGCGCTCGACCCCGACATGGCCTCCCAGGGAGGCACCGGGCTCGCGCCGGCGCTGCGCCAGGGTGGGGAGCTGCTGCAGGCCAGCTCCGAGCTCGCCGACCGCGTGCTCGTGGTCTTCACCGACGGCGAGGCGCACGACTCCCTGCCGCCCATCACCGCGCAAGCGGAGCGCCTCAAAGCCGACGGGATCCGCTTGATCCTGGTGGCCGAAGGCGGGCGTACCCCGACGCGCATTCCCGTGCGGGACGACCACGGCGTGCTGCTCGGCTACCAGAAGGACGAGGACGGGCGCGTCATCGAGACGACGCGGCGGGACGACATGCTCGGGGCCGCGGCCGACGCGGCGCAAGGGACGCTTGTCGCGGCGGACCTCCCCGACCAGGCCGGGGCCGTACGTGACCTCGTCGCATCGTACCGGCGGGCCCGGGCGAGCGAGACGCGCACCGAGCGGAGCCGGCCACGGGCTTGGCTGCCGCTGATGCTCGGCGTGGTGGTGTTGGTCGCGCAGGCCGCCTCGCGGCGAACCGCCGCGCTCGTCGGGCTGGCCTTTGCGTGTCTCACCGTGCCGCGCGCGAGCGCGGCGCAGCAGCCCCAACTGCCGCGGAGCCCCGCGGAAAAGGCATGGGACCGTCACGACCTCCGGCGCGCGCGCGTCGCGTACCTGGCGGAGCTCGCCGCCCGTCGCAAAGAGGACGCGGCCTGGTACAACGCGGGTACCGCGGCACTGGCCGACTCGGACGCCGAGACGGCCCAGGCGAGTCTCGCCCACGCCGCCGCATCGCTCGATCCCGACCTGCGGTTCCGTGCGCTGTACAACCTCGGGCTGCTCGCCCTGCGCCAGGCAGACGACGACAGTGCGGGCCGCGACTCGCACCTGGCCGACGCCGAGCGCGCGTACCGCGAAGCCCTGTTGTTGCGGCCGCACGACCGCGCGGCGAAATGGAACCTCGAGCTCGCCATCAAGCACCGCGGTGGCAGCCAGAACAAGGCGCCGCCCAGCGGGGGTGGGGGGAGCGGCCCGTCGGGTGGGGGGGCTCGGAGCAGCGGGGGCGCTCAGGGCGGGCTGAGCCCGGCCCAGGCCGAGCAGCTCCTGCGCTCGATCGGCCACGAAGAGTTGAGGACCCGCCGCGATCGGACCGGGCTGATGCGGCACCCGGCCGAGCCGGGCGTGAAGGACTGGTGACCCCCGCGCTGTGGCTGCTGGTCGCCTTGCAGAGCGCGTCGCCGCCCGATGTGACGGCGCAGGTCGACCGCGCGCGAGTGCCGGCGGGCGAAGAGCTGACGCTCACCATCCGCGCGCGCTCGCGTTCGGCCGAGCCGGTGGCGCTCACCCTCCCGGGGCTCACGGGCTTCACGATCGTCGCCTCCCGCGAGGTGACAGAGGTGACGCTCGAAGGGGTGGGCGGACCGGTCCGCACCATGACGCGCGAGGTACGGCTCAAGACCCAGCGGCCCGGCACGCTCGTGATCGGGCCGGTGCGCGTACGGCAGGGCCTCCGGGGGATCGCGACGCCGCCCCTCACCGTCACGGTGGACAGCGCGGCGGCCGGGCTCGCCACCGCCGTCTCCCCGATTGCCCGCCGGCTGATCGAGGCGGCCCCGCCTCCCGCGCACAACGACCGCGTCGCGCTCAGCCTGATCCTGCCGGGGGATTCGGTGCTCGTGGGCCAGCAGCTCGACGTGATCGCCGCCGCCTGGTTCCCGCGCGAGTTGCGCGCCCGACTGAGCTACCCACCTATCCTCTCGCTCCAGACGGCCGAAGGCGCGTGGTCGTACCCGGGGGCGGTGCCGACGGAGGTGGCGGCGTCGCGCCAGGTGCGGGGTGGATGGATGGACCTGTTCGTCGCTCACCAGGCGCTGTTCCCGCTCGCCCCCGGCCGGATCGTGATTCCGCCGGCCACGGTCGCCTACGCGGTGCCGGTCGGGTTCTCCGTTTTCAAGCGCGAGGAGCGCTACTCGCTGCGCAGCGACACCGTGCCCGTCACCGTGTTGTCTCTGCCTGCCGCGCGCCGGTCGGCCGACGAACAACCGGTCGTCGCACAGGGGCTCGCGCTCGATCTGGGGCTCGACCCGCCGAACGGTCGCGTGGGAGAGCCGATCGCAATGACAGCGACGGTATCCGGGGCGGGCAACGTGGCCCTCTGGCCGGAGCCCGCGATTCGCTGGCCGCGCGGCTTCCGTCCCTATCCCGGAGAAACGGGCATGCGGATCGCGACGCGCGACGGACGGATCGCCGGCACGAAGGTGTTTCATTACCTCGTGATGCCCGACTCGGCGGGATCGTTCCTCCTGCCGGAGGTGCGCTACCCCTACTACGATCTCGCGGCAGGGGACTATCGGGCGGCGACGATCGCTCCGCGCGCGCTGGCCGTGGCCCCCGGGATCGAGCCGCACGCGGCGCGCGCGCTGCCGCCGCTCGCGCGCGGGCGCGACCCGGCGTGGGCGGACGAGGTGGCACGTGGCCTTGTACCCTGGGGTTGGCTCGTGCTGCTCGTCGGTCCGCCCCTTCTCGTATGGCTGCGGCGGCGCCGCGCGCTGGCTTGGGACGGCCCCGCGACCGTGGCGCCCGCCGCGCCGGAGCGGCTCACCCAGCTCGGACGGCTGGAGCGTGAGTTTCACGCGGTGCTCGCGAGCCACGTCCCCGACCAGCGGTCCCGGGACGGCGACGGGCTCGCCCGCGCACTGCGCGCGGCCGGGGTCGACAGCGCGGTCGCCGACCACGTGAAGCGGCTGCGGGACCGCCTCCGAGCGTCGCGCTACGGTCCTCGCGGCCTGGGGGACGTGGCCGAGCTCGCCGCGGAGCTGGCGCAGGTGCTGCGGGTGCTGGGTGCGGAGCCGGGCGGGAAAGGGCGTCGCGTGGTGGCGGCGATCGCGCTCGTGGCGCTCGCTGGATTGGCGCGGCCCGCTGCGGCCCAGACGCTGAGTGCGGAGGCGCTGTACGACGCGGGCGCCCTCCGCGCCGCGGCCGACTCGTTCGCGGCGCGCGCGGCCGGCGAGCCGCGCGTGCCGGCGCATTGGTACAACCTCGGTGCCACGTTGTACCGCGCCGGGGCGGACGGCAAGGCGACGGCCGCCTGGGCGAGAGCCGCCCGGCTCGCGCCACGTGACCCCTTGGTGCGGCGCGCGCGTGAGCTCCTCCCGGCACCCGACGCCGCGAGCGAGGCGCTCCTGACCACGGGCCTGGCCACGCCCGGGGAGTGGGCGCTCGGCGCGGGGCTCTTCTGGGTCGCCATGTGGATCGCTGTGGCCGCGCGGCGCCGCCGCACGGTCGTCCTCGGTCTCTCGCTCGTCACCGTCGCGGCGGCGGGGCTCGCGGCCCGCGAGGTCCTGCGCCACGCGCAGCCTCTGGCAATCGTCCTCAACGCCGCGACGCCGGTCCGGGTCGCACCGTACGGAGGCGCGAGCCCCGCGTCGATGGTCGAGGCCGGTGCCGCCCTCCTGGTCGAGCGGCGTTACGGCGCCTGGCTCGAGGTGCATCGCGCGGACGGCGTCCGCGGCTGGGTGCTCGCCGCTGAAGTGTCGCGGCTGTGACGGCGACGATCGCGGTCCTGCCCCCCCAGGTCGCTGATCAGATCGCCGCCGGCGAAGTGGTCGAGCGGCCCGCGTCGGTTGTGAAGGAGCTGATCGAGAACGCACTCGATGCCGGCGCCAGCGCGATCCGCATCGACATCGAGGATGGCGGGAAGAGCCTGATTCGAGTCAGCGACGACGGCGCGGGCATGAGCCGCCCCGATGTGGAGCTCGCACTGTCGCGTCATGCCACGAGCAAGATTCGCGAGGCTGCGGACCTGATCGGCGTGGCGACGTTCGGGTTCCGCGGCGAGGCGCTGCCCGCCATCGCATCGGTCTCGCGGTTCGAGCTCGAGACCTCATCGGACGGCCATGTGGCTACGCGCTTGCGCGTCGCGGGCGGCAAGCGCGAGAGCGTGGACGACGCCGCGCGGCAGCGGGGGACGACCGTCACGGTGCGCGGGCTGTTCTTCAATACGCCCGCCCGGCGCAAGTTCCTGCGGGCGCAGGCTACGGAGACCCGTGCCGCCGTCGAGGTGGTGACCCTGCTCGCGCTCACACGTCCCGACGTGGCCTTCACCCTCACGAGCGATGATCGTTCCCTGATCGAGGTCCGTCCCACCACACGTCCCATCGACCGGGTCCACGCGTTGTGGGGCCCCCAGCTGGCCGGCACGCTGCTGCCGATCGCCTACCGCGAGGGCCCGCTCGAGGTGCGAGGCTTCGCACAGCGCCCGGCGCAGGCGAAGCCGGCGGGCCGGAAGGGCTACGTATTCGTGCGCGGCCGGCCGATCCGCGATCCGTTCATCTTGCGCGCCGCGGAGGCCGGCTACCGCTCCACGGTTGCGCCGGGCGACCGCCCGTCGCTCCTCCTGTTCTTGGAGCTTCCGGGGGACGCGGTGGACGTGAACGTCCACCCGTCGAAGCTCGAGGTCCGCTTCCGCGACAAGTTCTTCGTCGAGAAGGTCGTGGAGGAGGCGGTGCGGGCCGCGCTGGGTCCCCTCGCCGCCGCTGCCCCCCTTGGGGCTGGGGACTCGGGACTCGGGGCTTGGGCTGTCGCCGGAGGCTCGGCGGTACCGCTCGAGATGTTCGCCGGCGATTCCCGAGCCCCTGGCCCCGAACCCCGAGCTCCGCCTCTGCTTCAGGTCTTCGACACCTACATCGTGTTCCAGACCGACTCGGGCGTCGCGATCGTGGACCAGCACTCCGCGCACGAACGGGTGCTCTACGAGGGGGCCATGCGCCAGCTCACGGGCGACGGGGCGTCCGCCCAACGGCTCCTGCTGCCACTGACGCTCGAGTTCACGGCGCCCGAGCTCGAGGCGATAGACGCGCACCGCGAGCTGCTCCGTCGCGTGGGGTACGAGGTGGAGCCGTTCTCGGGGCGCGCGGTGGTGGTGCACACGGCGCCGAATCCACATCCCCGCTTTGATGCGGCCCGCTGCCTCGGCGAGCTCGTCGCTGATCTCGCGGGCGGGCGGTTCGGCGGGCTGGCCAATCGGTTGGAGCGGTTCGCGGCGACGTACGCCTGCCGTGCCGCCATCAAAGCAGGCCAGCACCTCGAGCCGGACGAGATGCGCGAGCTCGTGGCCCGGCTCCTTACGGCGACGCTCCCGGCGCACGACGTCCATGGACGACCGACGGTCGTCCAGCTACCGAAACACGAGCTGGAACGTCGGTTTGGGAGGAGCTGACGTCCCTTCCATTGACCCCGGTCCTCGTCGGCCCCACGGCGGTGGGCAAGACAGCCGTCGCGGCCGCGTGGGCCGAGCGCGAGTCCATCACCGTCGTATCCGCCGATGCCCGTCAGGTATACCGGGGGCTCGATATCGGCACCGCGAAGCCATCAGGCGCGCTGCTGGCCCGTGTGCCGCACCTCGGACTCGACGTCGTCGAGCCGGGGGAGCGCTACAGCGCCGGCCGCTTCGCGCGCGACGCGGCGCAATGGCTCGGAGAAATCCGCGGCGCGGGTCGCCAGCCGGTGGTCGTCGGCGGAACCGGTTTGTACGTACGCGCGCTGGCGGAGGGCCTGTTCCACGAGCCGCCGCTCGACGCGGCGCGACGCGAGCGACTGCGTGTCTGGGCGGCGGCGCTGACGCCGGCGCGGCTCGCCCACTGGGCGGCGCGACTCGACCGCCGCTTCGCTGGGGGCGGGCGGCAGCGGGCGGGGCGGGCCGTCGAGGTCGCGCTGCTGACGGGGCGGGGCCTCAGCTGGTGGCAGGAGCACGCCCGCGAGACCGGCGCGATGCGGCCGTGGTACATTCAACTCACGCTGCCCCGGGACGTGCTGCACCGTCGCATCGCTCAACGCGTGGACGAGATGCTCGCGGGGGGACTGGTGGACGAGCTGCGCCGGGTTTTGGCGACGGGCGTGGCGCCGCAGGCCCCGGGGCTCGACGGGGTGGGCTATCGAGAGGTGGCTGCGATGCTCGCAGGGCGGCTTCCCGAGCGGGATCTGCGGGAAGCGATCGTCGTGGCGACGCGACGTTATGCGAAGCGGCAGGAGACGTGGTTTCGAAATCAACTTCGCGATGCGAGAGGCGGGATGCGGGATGCGGGCGGCGTGTGGACACTCGACGCGTCCGAGACGCCTGAGGTGCTGGCCCGCCGCATCGGGGAGCGCTGGCACGCCGTGACCCATCCCGCATCCGGCGTCCTGCGTCCCGGTTCATGAGAATCGGCATCACCTGTTATCCGACGTACGGCGGCTCCGGTGCCGTGGCGACCGAGCTGGGGCTCGACCTCGCCCGGCGTGGACACGAGGTGCACTTCATCTCCTACGCGAGCCCCTTTCGGCTGCGCGGCTACGCCGAGCGGGTGACGTTCCACGAGGTCACCCAGACTGAGTATCCCCTGTTCGAGCAGTCGTCCCCGTACGCGCTGGCGTTGGCGGTCAAGCAGCACGAAGTGGCGATGCGTGAGAACCTCGACCTCATGCACGTGCACTACGCCATCCCCCATGCCGCGACGGCGTGGCTCGCGAAACAGATGCTCAAGTCGCAGCGCGACCTGAAGATCGTCACGACGCTGCACGGCACCGACATCAC